>DMCI01000029.1:0-5862 GCA_003445835.1 Clostridiales bacterium | reverse complement strand
TCGTCCAAAAGCAACACTTTGGGTTCGCACACGATGGCGCGAGCAATGGCGACGCGCTGTTGCTGTCCGCCGGAAAGAGAATTGACGTCACGGTGACCGTAGTCCTCAAGTCCCACGAGCTTCAACGCACGGTTGACCTTTTCCGCAATTTCCGCTTTGGTATACTTGCGGACACCCTTTTTGGCGGATGCGTCGGGGATCTCTTTGAGTTTTAAGCCGAAAGCGACGTTTTTGAAAACGTTGAGGTGAGGGAAAAGCGCGTACTTTTGAAAAACCGTATTGACCGGGCGCTTATAGGGAGGAATGCTCGTGATCGGGGTACCCTCGATGAAGATCTCGCCTTCCGTCGGCGTTTCAAACCCAGCGATCAAACGCAAAAGAGTGGTCTTACCGCAACCCGACGGCCCGAGCAAGGTCACAAACTGCCCCCTCTTGATGCCGAGGCTGAGATTGTCAAGGACGGTCACACCGTCAAAGACCTTGGTGATACCCTTGATCTCGATGATGTTCTCGTTCTTTTTGGAAGAAGCGGAAGAGGCAGGCTTTTCCGCCGCCACGTTCAAAGTCACCGCGCCCTTTTTGTTAAACATTCCTTTGATCTTAGTGATGATGCTCATTTGTGTACCCTTATATTAAAAGTTGGGCGGGCAAGAGATCCACAACACCGTGGCTTTCTTGTCCGTGACGTTTTCGATAGAGTGCTTTTTGTCCGCTTTGTAGTAGAAGGTCTCCCCCTTCTCCACCGTAAAGACGCGGCGTCCGACGGTGAGCTTGATCTTGCCGGCGACCACGTAGCCGAATTCTTCCCCTTCGTGAGGCATATCGGTCTCCTTGGCGCCCTTTTCAATGAGGTCAAGCATAATGGGTTCCATCGCGTTCTTTTGCGCGGAAGGGACGAGCCAGGTGGTCATACTGTCGCCGTAGTCCTTGGTAAAATAGTCTTCCTTATGAAAGACGAGGGGCTCCACGTCCTCGTTTTGGAAAAATTCCCCGAGGTTGCTTCCCAGCACGACCAAAATGTCGCTTAAGGTATCGATCGAAGGGTTTGCAAGGTCGTTTTCCAGCTGGCTGATAAAGCCTTTTGTCAGTTCGCAACGATCGGCAAGCTCCTCTTGCGTCAAATTATTTTTCAATCTGAGCGCCTTGATCTTGATCCCGATTTCCATAAAACGGCTCCTTTTTCGTTGGTTTTGTAAAAATAAACTTTGTGTTTGCGGCTTCTAACCGTACTAAATCAAAAGTTTATTTTCTCTAAACAAATGCAATTATAAATAATACCTACGGTATTGTCAAATATTTTTCACCCAAAACCATAAAAAAATGCGGCAACGTATAGCAGCGCATCCGCATTGTTCCTGACTTCGCCTTGGCGAAATCACGTACAAGGAGTACGCTCATTCGTACAAGGCTTGTCGAGCCTCGCGCCTGCACCACTCTCCGTTGCCTTTTCGGAGATGTTTTCAGAAATATTCCGGAATCAGATAAACACATAGAATGGTTGCAGATACGAAGCAAATCCACAAAAAAAACTTACAGACTGCCGTTCAAATGCAAACACGGTTTAATTCCTTAGGTGACGACGGAGAGTAGTACAAAGACAAGCGCTCTGCTACCCCAAGGAATAAATTCCTCGGGGACCCCGATACAAGAAAAGGGCAGGCGCGTACTCCTTGTACGTAACTGCCCTTTGATGAAATAGTCAGCGAAGTATTTGTGCTGCTATACGTCGTCACCTTCTGCCGCCGAAGCCGCCTCCGGAGAAACCTCCTCCACCACCGTGGAACGAGGAGCCGCCTCCCCTGCCTCCGCCGCCGATGCTTCCGCCTATCTTGCTTGCCATCTGCGCCGCTTTCGCCGCTTTTTGCGCGATCTCCACGGAACGAATGACGTTGGCGACGTTGCCCACGAAGTTCATCCCCGTCATACCGCGGAAGGAGCGGGAGAAGAAATACAAAACGAGGAACCTATCGGCATCCACGTCGAAGCTACCGGAAGAAAGTTGCTTAAATTCGGGATAGACGATCTCCAACTGCTCAGCCACCTTATCCGCAATACCCATTGCGGTGGCAAAGATCATATAATCTTCCCATAGGGTCAGTTCGGGGATCTCGTGCTCCTTCATCAAGGAGAACTCCTGCATATACTTGCCAAGCGCGCGAAGGTTGTTGTATTCCTTTTGTCCCACGAGGGTCAACGGCGCTTTTTCCTTGCGCATCATCAGATACGCGATGCCGCCGCCGATAATGAGTCCCGCGCCGAAGAAGGTCATCCCGGCGGCAAGAAGAAAGCTTGTAAAGCCGGAAATAACGATGACGCCGAGTCCGAAGCCGATCATTTTGATCGAGAACCTTTGCGCCTTTTGCTTGGCGGGATTATCACGTCTATACGCGCCGTCGCGTTGCGATTTGTTGAGGATCGCCCCTTTGTACTTTTCCACGATATGCATAAATCTATCGCAATGCGCTTTGGCGTACTTTTCAAATTCCTTCATCGTGAAAGGCGTCTCGATGGGCTTCACCATCAAAAGCATTTCTATCACCAATTTTTGATGGGTGCGAAGCTCGTCCTCTTCGTCCTTTTTGAGCACGGTGATCACCGCGCTCTTTTTGCCCTCGTCGGGCGCGATGGAGATATACTTCAGGCGCACGAGTTCCAACATCGTGGCGGAGATACTCTCGTCGATATAGTTCTCGTCGGAATAGTAGAAATAGAGGGGCGAAACTTCCCCGCCGGTGTATCCTTCCGGAATGTCACGGTAGTAGATGGGCGCGCCCGGGAGGTCAATGGGACGATTTTTCTTTTTGGCAAAAACCACGTAAACGACGCCCCCCGCGATCGCAAGCACGCCGAGAACGTAATCAAGGATCGTGACGGCAAGGCGCAAACGCTGCTCCCCTTCGTACTTCTTCTGCCAAGCGGTCTCTTCCTCTATAACTTGTTGCGCCGTTTTTGATTGATCAACGGAAGCAGTGGCGTAGCCCTTTTCCATCAAGAACCTGCTTTCCACGTACTCCCCTGCCGAAATGTCCTCAACTTCGATCGTGGCGGACTTTTTGTCTGAGTTCTGCTTCCAAATCCCCGTAGCGCCCTGCGATACGTGCAACCACCCGCGCAGGTCGTCTTCCGCCTTTGCAAAGTTGACCGTTACGGACATTTTTTCCACGTCCATCGTGTTGATCTCGGAAATATACTTGTAGTAAAAGACCGAGGCGTCCGCAAGATCGGTCACGATGTTTTTGACGGAATAACTGTATGAGACCGTGTGAGTGCCGGAACTAAACTCGGGCATAATGACGCCGATCTCCAAGCCGCTTTCCCGCGCGAAGAAGTAACCGACCGGCGAAGCATACTTGGCAAGCGCCCTTTCTTTGGCGCCGTCTTTTTCAAGGTCGATCGCACCTTCAAAGGGGATCTGCTTGCCGTCAAAACGGAATGACGAGGCGTTGATCGAAAACCCGTCGCTCTTTTTGGAAAGAGAGGTGATCAGCTTTTTATCGTCGATCACGCGGTAAAAGTTCCACCAATCGGTGTCCTGCTCCGTAAACTTCGCCCGCACACTTTCGGCAAAGGTGGTGACGCCATCGGCGCCCACGTCCACTTGGATGTCAAGTTGCTTGATGATGATCTCGGACGAAAAGAGTTTGCACGAAGTAAAAATCGGCAAAAACGCCGTCAATACGAGCAAAATAACGACAAAGCAAGCCGCGTAACGCAGCTTGCTTCGGACTTTTACGATATTGGTTTGCATATTAAAACTTGACCTGCGGAGCGTTCTCGCGGATATCGTTGGAAACCTCAAAGAACTTTTCCTCCTTAAACTTAAACATCGAAGCGATGATGTTGGAGGGGAAGCGCTTGACCAAAACGTTGTACTTTTGGACGGTATCGTTGTAGAACTGGCGGGCAAAGGAGATCTTGTTTTCGATCTCGGTAAGTTCCGCCTGCAGTTTCAAAAAGTTTTGATTGGCTTTCAGTTCGGGATACTTTTCAATGGTGACGAGAAGTCTGCCAAGGGCGCCGGACAAACCTTTGTTTGCCTCAATGGCTTCCTCGGTGTTGGTAGCGCTGCTTACGCGGCTACGCCACATCGTAACGTTTTCAAGGGTTTCCTTTTCGTGCGCGGCATAGCCTTTGACAGTCTCCACAAGATTGGGGATCAAATCAAAACGACGACGAAGTTGCACGTCGATCTGCGACCAACCGTTCTTTACCTTTTCTCTGCTGTCGACCAGCTTGTTATAAACCTTGACGATCAACGCCACGACGATGATAACAAGCGCCGCCACGCCGATGCCGATCAACAATTTTACCCACCAAAACATACGGATTCCCCTCTCGTTTTTATTCGCGTCAACTCCGTTGTTTGTCTTTTGAGCGTCCGCGTTTTGGTATATTTTATCACTTTCATGTTGTTTTGTCAAATTGTCAGAGGTGTATTCCGCCGTATCCGCCCGCTTTAAAGTATTCGCCGCGTCTTCCTCTTTGAGGAAGACGTCTTTGCCGTAATATTTGATCATCAGTTTATCCAAAAGCGTCCTCATCGGGGCAAAAAGAACGATATTGAACGCCGCGTTTCCAACCACGTGCACGATATAAAAATAGATGCCGCGCATATAGATGACGGAAAACGCGTAACCGAAAGCAACGTTGACACGCGCTACCGCAAAATAAGCGTCTATCGCTGTAGTCAATACGCCAAAACAAGCGGTCACGAGGATCGTAAAACCAAAATAGACAAACCTGTTTTTAAGTTTAAATATCCGAGCAAGCAAAAAAGTCGCGAACGCTACGAAATTCCAATGAATAAAATAAGCGATGACCCACGTGTGAATGCTCCAGATGAAGCATTCTATTACGATGAATATCTCGGTCGCGACAAAAGCGATTTGCGGCTTGAGGCAGGCTGCGTAGAGCATGATCAGGAGGGTGACGACTTCCACGTTGGGGATCGCCGCAAGCGCCTGTTTGCCCGCAGAGAGCAACGCTGCCGCAAGCGCTGTGAGGACTATGTCCTTAGTCAATAGTCGTTTTTTCGACTCCATTGGGAAGGGTAAACAAAAGCGCCGGACCCTTCTTTACCGCATAGGTATACGTGCCGGGTTCGACTTCTTCGGTATACACGACCAAGATCTTCATGCCTTCCTCAAAAACGATAGAAGAAACGCCCACGTTGGAAGCATAAAACTCTTCACCGTTATAAGTATAGTCATTGCCCATACCTTGAAGTTCATCGCGGTACTTGCGATTGTTAACGTAGATCATAGGATAGCCGGCGTCGCCCATCACGAGGCCGTCATAGGTGATCTTGGAGATCCAAGCACCGTATTCTGCGGATTCGGTATATTCCATCTCGATCGTTCCTGCGTCCTTGAGCGCTTTAAAAGCATCAAAAGCAGAACCTTCGAACGCCTTGTCCTTTTGGCAAGCAACGCAGCAAACGACGGATGTCGCCAAAATAGCGACGATTAAAAGTGACGTTAAAATTTTCCTCATTTTTCTTTCCCTCCGAAAGTAATTTATTGAGCATTCCGCGCTTGAAGTATCCTGACTGGAGCGGAGCCTAAGCTCCCTGCGTGCCTTCCCTGGTAGTGACGTTCGCTAACGCTTCTCTCTCTGCAAAGAAGCGGCTCTTACAGTAGCGGGGGCTGTGCGGGATTTTCACCCGCTTCCTTGTCCGCACGGAATTTTCACCAATGTTATTCAGTTGTATAAAGGGCGCGTTGCCGCGCCCTTTGAAACCTATTTGGGCGTAGCCCTTTCTTACAGACCTCTCTTGATATAAGAGGTGTGCAAGATGTGATGCGCCTTGTGGCTGTTGGGCTCGCCGAGGTACTCCTTGTAGAGCTCGATGATCGCCGGATT
>DMCI01000104.1 GCA_003445835.1 Clostridiales bacterium | reverse complement strand
GGGTGATACTCACGTTCTCACTCTTGCGGGAGATTTTGTCGATCTCGTCGATATAGACGATGCCACGCTCCGCAAGTTTGATGTCATAATTTGCAGCCTGAATAAGTTTCAAGAGGATGTTTTCAACATCCTCGCCGACGTACCCCGCTTCGGTGAGCGTGGTAGCGTCCGCAACGGCGAAAGGCACGTTTAAAATGCCCGCCAAAGTCTTGGCAAGCAAAGTTTTACCGCTCCCCGTCGGACCAAGCAAGAGAACGTTGCTCTTTTCCAAAACGACGCCGTCGGAAGAATCCATCTTTTTGTTGATGCGCTTATAATGATTGTATACGGCGACGGAAAGCGTCTTTTTCGCTTCCTCTTGCCCAACGATATATTCGTCAAGTTTTGCCTTGATCTCGCGCGGCGTGGGAAGATCGTCCTCCTTAAAGAGCGGCTTCTCCCCCATTTCACCGAGCAAAATATCGTTGCAAGCGCGCACGCATTCATCGCAAATAAATACGCCGGTCTTGCTACCGATCATTCTCCGGACTTCCCCGGAACGCTTTTGACAAAAAGCACATACGTTTTGTTCTTCTATTCTGACTGACATCCTGCCTCCGATCAACGGTTATAGTAGATCTTATCGATCAATCCGTATTCGAGCGCTTGATCCGCGGTCATAAAGTTGTCGCGCTCAGTATCCTGACAAACCTTCTCATAAGGTTGTCCGCTTCTCTCGCTGAGGATCGTATTCAAACGTTGTTTGTTGCGGAGAAGGTTTTTGGTATAAATTTCGATATCCGTCGCCGGACCCGAAAGACCGCCGGAAATCAACACCTGGTGGATCATGATCTCCGAATTGGGCAAAGCAAAACGCTTGCCCTTCGTACCGGAAGTCAAGATCAAAGCGCCCATGCTCATCGCGCTGCCGATACAAATGGTGTTGACGTCACACTTGATATAATTCATCGTGTCGATGATCGCCAAACCGTCGTTTACGCTGCCGCCCGGGCTGTTGATATAAAGGAAGATATCCTTAGAGGGGTCCTTGGCTTCCAAATAAATAAGCTGCGCGATCACGAGGTTCGCCACTTCCGAGCTGATGGGTCCCGAAAGAAAGATGATGCGATCCTCAAGCAAACGAGAGTAAATATCGTAGGACCTTTCCCCACGCGTGGTCTGATCAACGACCATAGGAATGACCAAATTTGAGTTTTTCTTTTCCATCGTTCTACCTCGCTTTTAATTTTATTGACAGATCGACGCCGATTATTACTTGATATTGTTGTTATCCGAAAGGAATTTGATGAGCTTGTCCGTCATCAAGGTGTTCAAGATATAATCTGCCTCGTCTTGCGTCATATTACGTCTGTAGTCGCCCGCCTTCTTGCCTGCGGAAGCAGCCCTGACCTCGATCGCCGCGTCAAAGTCCGCTTGGGTGACCTGAAGGTTTTCCTTCTCGACGATGTAAGTCATGATAAAACGGGTGATCTCACGCTCTTTGGCTTCCGCCTTGTAACCTTCGATCATATCCGCTTCCGTCTTGCCGATGTACTGCAAATAAGTGGCAAAGGGGATGCCCTGACTTTCCATACGGGTCTTCATATCCTGAAGCATACGATAAGCGCGGTTTTCAATAAGCGCTTCGGACACCTCGATCGGATTGTTCTTTACGAGCGTTTCGATAATGCGGTTGGAAGTTGCGATCTCAGCGTTTTTGACTTCGCGCTCTTCCGCTTTTTTGCGGACGTCCGCTTTGTACGCCTCAAAGGTGTCGAACTCGCTGACGTCTTTTGCGAAGTCGTCGTCAAGCTCGGGCAAAACTTTTTCGCTGATGGAGTTGACTTTGCAAGCGAAAACGGCTTCCTTGCCGGCAAGATTCTCCGCATGATAATCATCGGGGAACTTTACGACCACGTCCTTGGACTCACCCGCTTTGGTGCCGATGAGTTGATCCTCAAAACCGGGGATAAAGCTGCCGCTGCCAAGCACGAGATTTTGCTTTTCCGCCGTGCCGCCGTCAAACTTAACGCCGTCGATGGAACCGCTGTAATCAAGGTTGAGTTGGTCGCCGTCTTTGGCCACGCGCTCAACGGCGTTCCAATATCCGGCTCTGTCGCGTGCTGCGGCGATCTCTCTTTCCACCGCGCCGTCCACGTCGGGCAAGACTTTCTCGATATCAAGACCGGTGTACTTAAGTTCGGTAACTTCGGGAAGATAAGCGACGGTCAAAGAAAAAGCGACCTTGCCGTTTTCCAAAGTGGAAACGTCAAGCGCGGGACGCATAGCCAAACGCTCGGCGTCGATGGTCTTGGTTTCCATCAAAGCGTTGTAAACTTCGTTGACGGCAACCTCTTCGGTATCCGCGACGAAGACGTCTTTGCCGTAGTTGTTTTCGATAACGGAACGGGGAGCGTGACCCTTTCTGAAACCGACGACGTTGAACTTGCCCTTATTGGCAATGAACGCGCATTCGGAACAGACGTTCCAAAGATCGCCTTCGACGACAAAAGAATACACTTCCGTCAAAGGGGATTTTTTCAAATCGTAAGAAAGGTCGAATTCCTTCGTATCCTTGCCGCATTTGACGGTGACTTTCAAACTGTTATTGTTGCTCATGATTATTCCTCCGTATAGAATTGCAAGATAAATAATAACATAAATATACCTCCCTTGCAACTATTTTCGTTTTATTCTTGATAATATTAACGCCCGTGTGCTAAAATTCAGATATGCCAAGCGACTATATCACTTTGAACGCCGTCGCCGCAGAGTTGAACGACAAACTTGCGGGCGGTAAAATACGCAGGATCTGTGAGCCGGAGAAGGATGAGATCACCGTCAGCGTCTACAACGGACGCACCAATCTTCTTTTGGTGATCAGCGCCAACCCCAATAGTCCGCGCATCCACTTGACCACGGTGAAAAAGGAAAATCCTTACGCCGCTCCGCCTCTTTTGATGATCCTCAGAAAGCACGTCGGATCGGCAGTCGTAAAAGGCGTAAAGACTATTGCAAACGACCGCATCGTCGAAATAAGTCTTTCGGCAAGGAACGAGATGTTCGACGACGAAGATTTTTACCTCGTTTGCGAGCTGATGGGCAGATACAGCAACTTGATCCTTTTGAACAAGGAACGCCGCATTTTGGACTCCTTGTATAAGTTGATTCCGGACGAAAAACAAAAGCGCCAAATCATGATCGGCGCAAAGTATCTTCCACCCGAACAAAACAAACCGTTTATCGGAGATAAAGAAGCGGTGGCTTCCGCCCTTTCCGACGCCGATCCCGCGTCCTACAAAGACGTCCTCGTCAAGGGAGTGGCGGGCGCTTCCGTCCCGACGGCAAAAACCATCTTGCGCTTTGCGGAAAAGGACGGCGACTATACGCCCAAAAAGATCGCGGAGATCGCCGCTGCGTTTTGCGATATCAAAAATTCCCCCTACTTTTGCCCTTGCGTTTCTTCTGCTCCGATGGATTTTTATCCCTACGCTTACCCGTTTGCTCCTGTGGAAAAACGCAACTCCTTAAACGAATCCGCCGACGAAGTTTACTCCTTGGCGGACAGAGAATCCCGCGTAAAAGCCGCGGCGAAAGCGTTGGAACACGCTTTGAACCTCGCCGTAAAAAAGGCAAACAGTTCGATCGCCGTTATTTCGGAAAAGATCAAGGACGAAAGCAAAGCCGAAGAGATACGAGTCACGGCGGAACTGATCACTTCAAACCTTTACAAGATCAAACCGCGCGACAAAGAAGTGACTGTTTTCGATTACTACGTCGGCGCGGAAAAGACCATCCCATTGGACCCGATCCTTCGCCCCAACGAGTACGCGCAAAAACTCTACAAACGCTATCAAAAACTTAAGCGCGGCGCGGAGATCAATCAAGCGATGTTGAAGCAAAACCAAGATAATCTCCTCTACTACGAGGAATTATCCGCTCAAATCAAAATGGCGGAAACGGTGCAAGACGTCGCTATTACCGAAGAAGAAATGCGCGCGGCGGGACTGATAAAGACTCAACGCAAAGCCCACGCCAAAGAAACGGCGCTTCGCGCCCTGTCCTTTCAAAAATACGGGTGCCGTATCTATTGCGGGAAAGGCGGTTTGCAAAACGAGTACGTCACCTTTAAGCTCGGCAAGGAAAACGATATTTGGTTGCACGCGGCAAAGTCACACGGCGCGCACGTGATCGTCAGCCCCGAGGAGAAAGCGGTCTCCGACGAAGCGATCCTTTTTGCCGCCGAGATCGCCGCCTATTATTCCGAACGACGGAACGATCAAATCGTCAACGTTGACTACACCAAACGCAAAAACGTTCGCCGCCACCCTGCCAAAAAGGTCGGTTTGGTGTATTATACCGATTATAAAACGATCGCCGTGAAGCCAAACGCTCACGACGAAAGCAAAGATTGATTTTTACTGTAGATTTCCGTGAAAACCGAGTTTTTGAAGCGCGGCGGCAAACGTATCGTTGACCGGAGCTTCAAAGGTCATTTTCTCGCCCGAAACGGGATGGAACAAAACCAGTTTATGGGCATGTAAAAGTTGCCCGTTCGGTGCCAAGGGACTTGGCTTGCCGTAAACGGGATCGCCTACGACGGGATGTCCGATGCTTTTCATATGTACGCGAATCTGATGCGTTCTGCCCGTCCTAAGTTCACATTCCAAAAGCGTATAGCCCTTAAAGCGTTCGATCACCTTAAAAAGTGTCAAGGCATTCCTGCCCTCTTCCGCAACCGTCATTTGTTTTCTGTCCTTTTTGCTGCGGGCAATGCACTTTTCGATCCTGCCTTCATCCTGCGCAACGTTTCCGACGACCAACGCGTAATAGTAGCGAAGCGCTTTTTTTGAGGATATCTGCTTGGACAAAGCAAGGTGCGACGCGTCGTTTTTGGCAACGACCAAAACGCCCGAAGTATCCTTATCCAACCGATGCACGATGCCGGGACGGATCTCCCCGTTGATGCCGCTGAGATCGGAAACTCGGTACAAAAGCGCGTTGACCAAAGTGCCGTCCGGCGAACCGGCAGCCGGGTGTGTGACCATCCCTTGGGGCTTGTTTACAACGACTATATCATTGTCCTCGTACAAAATGTCGATGGGAATATCTTGCGGACGAGCGGAGATCGGGCGCGGCTCGGAAAAAGAAACCGAAACACTGTCGCCCACGGCGAGTTTTACCCCTGCTTTTGCGGGAGGTTTGCCGTTCAAAAGCACTCTGCCGTCTTCAATGGCTTTTAAGACGGCGGAACGCGTTTTTTGAAGTTTTTCCGCAAGATAAACGTCCAATCGGACGCCCGAAACGTCGCAAGTGAAAGCGCTATTCATTTTTGTCTTCCCCGTCCGATTTTTCATCGGCGAGCAAAGCCGCCTTTTTTGCTTTTTCCTTTTTGACATCGGTCACCATCGTATAGATCAAATATATAACGACCATAACGACGCCGACCGTCAAATATACGTCGGCAAGGTTGCAGATGGCAAAATCACGTTTGAAAAGAGTATAAACCACGGTATATTCGATAAAATCTCTGACGTACCCAAAGGCGATACGGTCGACCAAATTACCGATGCCGCCGGCGAGGATCATCGACAAAGTGACGTGCAAAAAGATGCCGCCTTTTTCCTTGTACTTACCTTTGTAAACGTGGTAGACCATAAAGCCGAGGATGGCAAGCAAGACCACCCCGACGAACACCGATAAAAACACGCGGGAATTTTCAAAAATACCAAACGCGGCGCCGCTGTTTTCGCTATAGCGAAAAGTCAAGACATCCTTGATGACTTCGTAACTACCGCCGTGCTTCGGAAGATATGCCGCGGCAAAGTATTTGGAGATCAGATCGGCGGCCAAAAGCACCGCCACGATCGCTACGTCAACGATAATTACGATCGTCATTTGTGTCCGTTATCCCCGTCCCTTGCGGCGTGATCAAGAAGGTGGAATGCATCTCCTTCACCCTTCTCATACTGCCGCCAAGCGCGTATGCCGCGCCGCTCAAAAAATCCAAAATGCGTTGTGCGGAAGCGGACTCGATCCCTTCCAAATTGACAATGATCGACTCGTTCCTCTTAAGATTGTCAATCATATCCTGCACGTCGGCGTAACTTTTGGGCGAATAGATCGTCACGTTACCGTTGCCGGGGTAGTCAGAATAGGACGGCGCTTCCTCCCGCGGTTGTTGATAACGGGGAAAATCGCTTATCGGTTGGCGGTCGGAATAAGACCTTCTGACGGGCTGAAACCCGCCGCGATCGGGCGCAGGCTCCGAAGAGCGATTAAAGGGATCGTCCAAATTGTCGAAAAACGAGGAACGCGTCCTTTCTCTTCTGTCGTTTTCCCTGTCAAAATCACGATTCGACATAGTGTCCTCCTACGTTAAGTAATGCCGTTCGCCAAAGACTTTGCTTCCGATGCGAACCATATTGCTGCCGTTTTTCAATGCGACGACGTAATCGCCGCTCATCCCTGCGGAAAGATATTCAACGTCAAAATTTTCGGCTTTGAGCGCCGCAACTTTTTCATAAAGAGCAAACAGCTGACGATACAAGGGAACGAGCGCTTCTTCATCCTCCGCGGGCAAAACGCTCATCAAACCTTTCAGACGAAGGTGGGGCATCTGCTTGACCGCGTCCAGCAAAGCAAAAAGTTCCCCTGCGGGCACGCCGCCCTTGCTTTCTTCCCCGCCGACGTTTACTTCCACCAAAATATCCATCGTCTTACCGATCTTGGCGGCGCGACGCTCGATCTCCTCCGCAAGACGGAGAGAATCCACCGATTGGATCAAAGAGACCTTGTCCACGATGTACTTGACTTTGTTGGTCTGCAATCTACCGATAAACTGCCAGGTCAAACCCTCTTTTTCAAAATACTTGGAAAGGAGTTCCTGTACGCGGTTTTCCCCGTAAATAACGCCGGGACGAGCCGCCGCCAACCCTTCCAAGACCTCTTTGTCCACCATTTTGCTGGCAAGCACGAGAGTAGCCTCGGGAGAAAGGTCTTTGACCTCGGAAAGAACTTTGTCGTAACTGGCGATAACGCTTTGCAATTTATCCATGGTATAAATTATACCATTCCTCCGTCCTTTTGTAAAGTGGAAGCGAAAATCAAAAAACCTTTTTACCGCTTTTTGTCAATTTGCCTGTTTTACTTCGGTAACGACGGAAGTCACGCGACTGATGGAAACTTCGTAAGCGGTTTTGATGATCTGCTCTCCGCTCTCCTTGGTTTTTTGATATTCCCTGCTTTGTATCCTTCCCTGCACGGCGATGCGGTCACCCACCGAAAGTCCGTTGACGTAACGGGCGTTTCGTCCCCAGGCGATGCAAGGAATATAATCGGATTTATTATAAGCGCGATTGACGGCAAGAAGAATATCGCAGATCTCTCTCTTAAAAGGGGTGGTGCGGTAAAGGGGCGGCTTGCAAATATAGCCTTCCAGTTCAATGACGTTGGGATTGGGTTCCTCGTCCGCGTCCAAAACGTCGCGGGCAAACACCGTAAGCATCAAGCGGCTTCGTTCCTCTTCCAGTTTGTTGTAACTTCTGAATTGACCTATCACCGACAAGGTCGAGCCCACCGACGCGTCGTGGCAGGCAAGCAGCCTTTCCGAGATGGTCACAGGTAGGATGTCGGTCTGTGCCGACAGACGCGGGACTTCCAGCTTTATCTCATAAAATCCTTCCCCGAAAACTTCGTGGCTGAATTTGGCTTCTTCGGTGACTTTTCCGGTGAGCATTGCGCGATTGTTGTTCATTTCTTCGTAGTTCATAATCTCTCCTTATTTGTTTTTATGTTGCACGCCTTGTGCATCTATCGTGTAGTTATCGTGGTAGACCAATTCCCCGACGGTGACGAACTTGTAGCCCTTTTGAGTAAGTTCGTCAAGGATGGTCGGGAGGGCGTCCAAAATATGGTCGCTGTTGTTGTGGCAAAGGATGATCGACCCGCTTTTTACTTTGTTTACCACGCGTTTTACGATGGCGTCCCCCGAAATACCCTTCCAATCCAAGCTGTCCACATCCCATTGGATGGGAAGCATCCCGAGGTCTTCCACGCAGGAGATCAGTTTGTCGTCGTATTCCCCAAAGGGCGCGCGAAAGACTACGGGCGATACCCCCGTCAGGTTGCGCACGGCTTGATTGACATACTCGATCTCCTCTTTGGTTTTTGCTGCGTCAAGGGAATTCATGTGGAGATGATTTTTGCTGTGATTGCCTATCTCCATGCCGTTATCCGCAATATATGCGACTTCCTCTTTGTAAGCATCCACCCAAAAGCCGACGAGAAAAAACGTGGCTTTGAGATTTCGTTCTTTTAAAAGATCGACGATCTTTTCGGTTTTGTCCGCGCCCCACGCCGCATCGAAGGAAATGGCGATCGTTTTTTCATCTCCGTTGTCCACGCTGTACACGGGAAGTTTTTTGTTGCTTTTAGCAAACACCGTTCTATCCACGTCGGCAAAATTCAAACAAACGACGGAGGAAACGAACACCACGAACACGATCAACGCTTTGACGATCTCTTTTCTTTTCAATACGACGAACATCGGTCACCTCGGATACGATACAGTATTTTGAGAGGTGTTTTTTGTCGATTACGTGAAGTCCGCCGCGAAAATGCGCATATCTTGTAATAAACAAAAAATCCGCTCGACTATTCATACTGTCAAGCGGACGGATTTATGCTTTTTACGAAAAAAACTATTTGCGCTTTTTTACGCCGGGGTAAAGTTTGTTGACCGACTTTTTCTTTTTGTCAAACGCGGGTCTGTTGCTTCGGGCGAGCGCGGAAGACCTCGGGCGGATCAAAGCCGCGGGCCCGTTGCCTATCAGATCCGTCCTGCCCGCCTTGACCAAAGCGGCGTGAACGAGATCGTAGTTTTCCGGCTTGCCGTATTGCAAAAGGGCGCGTTGCTCCCGTTTTTCCTCCCTGCTCTTAGGCACGTAAACAGGCTTGAGGTCGTCGGGATTCAGCCCCGTGTAATACATACAAGTGGATTTTGTGGAAGGCGTGGGGTAAAAATCCTGCACTTGCTCCGGCACCGAATGGATGGAATGCAAATAGACTGCAAGGTCAATGGCGTCGTTGACCGTCGAACCGGGATGGGACGAGATAAAGTATGGCACGAGATACTGCTCCTTGCCGATACTTTTGTTGATGGCTTCGTACTCTTTTTTGAAGCGCTGATACACCCCGAAAGAGGGTTTGTTCATATAGGAAAGCACCTTTTCGGAACAATGCTCGGGCGCAACTTTGAGCTGACCGCTGACATGATGTTCCACCAACTCGCGGAAAAAGGTCTTATCCTGATCGTACATAATAAAATCAAAGCGAACGCCGCTTCGGACAAACACCTTTTTGACCTTGGGAAGCGCGCGGAGAGAACGCAGGATATCCAAATACTCCTCGTGATGGACTTTTAAGTTTTTGCAAGGTTCGTAGCCTATGCAATGCTTGTTTTTGCATACGCCGCATTTTTGTTGTTTATCGCAAGCGTCGCCGTAAAAATCCGCGGTCGGGCCGCCGACGTCGTGGATATAGCCTTTGAATTCAGGATCGGCGGTGAGCAACTTCGCTTCGCGAAGAATGGACTCCTTGGAACGGTTTTGCACCCTGCGCCCTTGATGATAAGTGAGCGCGCAGTAACTGCATTCCCCAAAACAACCCCTGACCGAAGCGATGCTGAATTTGACTTCCTTGATGGCGGGCACGCCCTTTTTGTACATCGGATGATAGGCGCGCATAAAAGGCAGATCGTAAATACGATCCATTTCCTCCGTTGAAAGCGGTTTTTGCGGCGGGTTTTGCACGACGTAAAGATCACCGTGCTTTTGGATCAACGTTTCGCCCGTGACGTAGTCGCTTTCTTCCGACTGCATCTTAAAAGCTTTTGCGTACTTGACCTTGTCGGACGCGACTTCCTCGTAACTTGGGCAGAACTTTGCTTTCGTTTTGAACGCTTCTTTATTTTTATCGGACAAATCGGAAAATTTTGTAAGATACGCCGTCCCTCTGACGTCCTTGATGTTTTTGAAAGGAACACCCTTTTTGACCAGCGCCAAAAGATCCCAAAGCGGACGTTCACCCATGCCGTACATCAAAAGATCCGCCCCGGAAGAAAGCAAGATAGAAGGCATCACGCTATCCGACCAATAATCGTAGTGAGCAAACCTTCTCAAACTGGCTTCAATGCCGCCGATCGCCACGGGCACGGAAGGAAAGAGCCTTTTGAGCGCTTTGGTATAAACGGTGACGGCGCGGTCGGGACGCTTGCCGTACTCGCCCCCTTCGCTGTATACGTCGGTCGTGCGACGGATCTTGGCGACCGTATAATTGTTGACCATACTGTCCACCACCCCGCCCGAAACCAAAAAGGCAACGTTGGGCGCGCCGAAACGCTTATAATCCTCGTCCGTTTGCGGTTGCGGAATAATGCCGACGGAAAACCCCTCCGCTTCGATAATCCTGGAAACGATGGCGTGACCGAAAGACGGATGGTCGACGTAGGCGTCGGCGCTGACGATGATAAAGTCAAGGCTTCCGCCTGCTTCTTGTGCTGTAACGGGTAAAAACGGCATACTTTCTCCTGCTAACATTATAGCGGCAAACGCGCTTTTACGCAAGAGAAAGCTTAAAAAGAAAAAGTCCCGTTGTTTATAAACAAACGGAACTTAACTTGCTTTTTGTTTTTCGTAGCAATATCCCTTGATCTTCGGCAGGCGAGACGCCAAATTTTTGCGCTCGTAGTCGCTTACGCCCCGTTTTTCCATCCGAGAGAGGATCAGGTAAGTAAGCATATCGTCGGTCAAAAGGACGTCCTTGCCCCACGCCCTTCCAAGCGTCTCCGCCGCCCGCGAAAGAGTTTCCGCTTTTTGTTCATACCCAAAGCAAAGCTCGGGGATCACGGCGACGACGACTTGATCTTCCACAACGAGGGCATACCCTTCTTTGACGCCGTCAACGGCAGGAAGATCGATGGGACTGAAAGCGGAAACAAGCACCGCCGATATAAGCGAAAGCACGTTCATATCGACAGTATGCCCCTAAAAAAGAACTTTTATTCCTCGTCCTCGTAGCGGGTAACGTTTTTGCCGTCCTCGTCGCTCCACAGTTTTTCAAACTGATACAGATCCCTCATGCTCGTGTGGAAGATGTGGACGATGACTTTGCCGTAGTCCATCACGATCCATTTGCCCTCGCGCAAGCCGTCCACGCCCGCGGTATATACGTCCTCGGGTTCCAACTTGGCGCAAAGCTCCTCGTAGGCAGCTTTTGCCGCGGAGGGATTCCTTGCTGAACAAACGACGTACGCTTCGGTGACGTCGGTCTTTTCCGAAACGTCGATCGACAAAACGTTTTTGCACTTTTTATCCAACAGGATCGACGTGATTTTTTGTATCAAGAGTTGTTTTTCCATATTCTCACTCCTTATTTGCAATATTGCTTATAACAATCCAACGTTAAATAATAAATAGGGATCTGCCGTTCGATCAAAGAATCGTAACAAACTTTGAAGCAACGGACGAACCCGTCGTCAAGATCGCGGTACGCGGCGGCGCGAAGCTCCTCCACTCCCTCGAAATCACGCGTGAGCTCCTCCACCATATCGGCGGTGTAAACGAGTTTGTCCAAAGCGGTCATCCCCGCCCTACCCGTCGTATGATAACGAATAGCGTCGATGATCTCCGGATCAGTGATGCCAAAAGCCAACCGTGCTTCCTCCGCGCCGTTGAAGGCGTGCAAAACTTTGGTGCCTATAACGTCCGCGGGAACGCCGGGATTGACCCGATCCACATACTTCATACAATCGTGCAACAAACAGCCGAGGAACACCTTTTCAAAGGGAAGCCCGACCCGTTCGTTGATCTTCAAACCGGCAAGCACGACGCCGCAAGTGTGACGCCAACGCTTTTCACGAAGCATCCCCTTGACCTTTTGAACGTAAGCATCGTAAGTTCGGTAAAGACCGTTTTGCTCAATGATGGCTTTGACCTCGTCCGCAACGTCGTCAAGCGGCATGCCTAGGGCGCATTTTGCGCGAATGGCGGTGGAAGATACGTCCTCCCCTCTGACCGTACGGGAAATGCGGATATCCCCGCCCCAACGACGCATATAGCCTTCCGCCGCGGCGGAAAGCTCGTCGATATCGTCCTCTCCGCGAGGTACGACGATCAAAGGACAGATCTTGACGATCTCCTCCGGATGGCGCCACTTGTCAAAAGCAAGCAAGCTATCACCGCCGATCAAAAAAGCAACGTCGCCGTACTTTTGTTTCAACAAAGGCAGGATCAAATAAGAATACGCCCGCCCGGGGAACTCGTTTTCCGTTTGGTCGATGGGAAACGCGCCTTCAAGCGCCGCTTCAAGCATTTTCAAACGCAAAGAAAAAGGCGTCTGCAAAGACTTGTGCGGTGAGTTGCCCGAAGGCAAAAAGACCACTTCTTTAAGTGAAAACTCTTTTTTGACCTCGGTAGCGATCCGAACGTGTTCCTTATGCGGAGGATCAAACGCCCCGCCGAAAATACCTATCATAGCTATAGTATAATACTTTTTATCGTGAAATTCAATTACAAAGCGAATGAAATCAGCTCCGGCGGACAAAAATCCCGATATGGGAAAGACTTTTGACAAGGCGGGGGCGTCCCTGCTGCTTTTTGTCTTATGCTTTTTGTTGTTTTTCAGAGTGACGAGATC
>DMCI01000048.1 GCA_003445835.1 Clostridiales bacterium | reverse complement strand
GCATTGAAACCAAGCGGCAAAGGCAGTTGCACCAAAATGCCGTCCACTTCTCTGTCCGCGTTGAGCTTGCGGATAAGATCTTCAAGATAAGCGGGCTCGATGGTATCGGCAAGTTTGTACGCTTCGGACGTCACGCCAACCGCCTCGCAAGCACGGATCTTGTTTCTGACGTAGATCGCGCTGGCGGGATCTTCCCCAACCATGATCACGGCAAGCTTCGGCTTTCTGCCGACTGTCATTGCAAAATACGCGATCTGCTCCTTAAGGCGCTCTTGCAAAGCGTTTGCAATCGCTTTCCCGTCAATAATTTTTCCCATAATCATCTGACCTCCTTATTGATACTCGCCAGCACTCCGTTAACAAAGCCGCTACTCTTGCTTGTGCTAAACTGCTTAACAAGTTCCACCGCCTCGCTGATCGATACGCTCGCAGGTATCTCCTCGCAGAACTCCAGTTCGTAAGCGGAGATCAACATCGCGGTCAAATCCCCTTTTACAAGTCTATCCGCAGAGGCGTAGCCGGTGGTATATTTTGTGATACGCGCCGTCAAGTCGTCAAAATGCTCCGCAATGCCGTTGTAGCATTTGCGGATATAATCCTTATCATCCTCCGAAAGCGATGCGTCAAGAAGTAGCATTCCTTCGGTCTGCTCGTTGATCTCTTTGGTAAAAAGATATTCGAAAACAAGTTTGTATAGTGTTTCTCTTGCGTTTTTTCTGCTCATAATCACTGGTTGAAGACGACGCCCGCAACGTTTACGTTGACTGCTTTAACTTTGTATTTGGTCGATTTTTCCACCTCGGCGGCGATGCGCTCCTGCAAGTCGTACGCAAGGTCAGGGACGGTAACGCCCGAAAATGCGTTGACGTAAACATCGATGACCACCCTATCGCCGGGAAGCATCGTTACGATAACGCTTTTGGGTTGCTTCTTTTGCGCCTTACCCTCCATACCGGCAACACCGGAAAGAGAAGCCACGCCGTTTACCTTAAAAGCGGCGACGGCGGCAATGGAAGCGATGATGTCCTCGTATCTGTTGTCGTCTATCATAATTCCTCCAAAAGAATTATAGCATAACAATATTATTATTTCAAGCGATAGAAAGATTATCAAACGAGCGGAACGGGAATTATTTGCCGTTTTCGCAAAAAAAGAGCGACTCAACAAAGAGTCGCCCCGAATTTTACACCGAATACGGCGTGACGATGACCTTGCTTGCGGTCACGCCCGTTTCCGCCGTAATGACGGAAAGGATCTGCGCGGCGTCTTCGGCGTCCAGCCCTCCCGCTTTTTTGACGATGGCGTTGACGTTTGCCGTGGAGATAGTCACGACGGCGTCTTCAAATCCCTTTGCCTTGATCAATCCTTCCAAAACGAGTTCCGTCTCGGTAAAACCGGCAAGTTCCTGCCTCTTGTCTTCCGCCGAAGCGATGGCGGCGACCGATGCGGTCTCGGAATTGATGATGGAATCGTAATACATAAAACTTTCCTGTCTGGAAGCGTCCCTCGCGCTTCTGTAACTGGTGAAGAAGGAAACCACGGTGGAATTCTCGTCCCCGATAGTCTTCGCCGCCGTTTGGGTGTTTTTCTTGGTAATCAAAACGTTCAAATACGCCGCCGCGACGAGCAACACGACCATAGAACAAATGATAATGATTTTTTTCTTATTCGACATAACGTTATCCTCCCTTTGCCATTTCAAAAATTTCTATTTGATCCACCGATGCGCCGGTGGCTGCGCTGACGCAACGGATCATTTTGACGCGACTGTCAATATTGTCTGCGCCTTCGGCGACGACCACGACGCCGACGACCGACTTATCCGCGCCGGCGGTGATAAGCACCCGCGCTTTTCCTACCCCGGATATTTCCGAGATCACTTGCGCGACGCGCGCCTCCGCTTCCGTCATTTTGGGTTCGGCGCTCTGCGTCTTTTTCGCCCCGCCGCCAAGCGAAATCGCAACGTACGCGACGATGGCTATCGCCGCCAGCGCCACCGCCAAAATGATCTCGACGTTTTTTACGCTTTTGAGCTTAACGAACCATTTGCTTTTTGCTATCTTGCTTTTTACGTCATGTAAAAACTTCATTGACCACTATCTTTTCCTCCTTTACCCCAAGAGATCGCACCGTCAAACGATAAGCTTCGTCAAAGTCTCTTTTCGAGGTCGTTAAAAACACTTGCTTTACTTCATATTCCTCGTCAAGAAGGATCAGCACCGACGCGCTTGTGAGTCCTTTGTCGTAAAACGCTCGGTTGACCTCTTTTGTGAGGGCGGACTGTTTGTCCTCTTTGATAATTTCTATGAAGGAAGAGTTAGATTCATAACCCGCGGAAGAAAAATCGAAAAAACTGTTTACGTCGATTTTTGCGCTGAGGATGGCGGGGATGGGGGCGATCACGACATAAATGATCATCAAAGAAATCACGCCTTTGATAAACTTTGCCGTTTGCCCTTCGGGCAACATCACTTCCGCCAAAGTGACGGTCAAGACCGTTCCGACGATGCTCAAAATCCACCCCGTCATCACAGTACTCCCACGTTGCAAGTCACGATCATCAAAAGCAGAGTCAATATCAGCACGAAGCCCGTCCCCAAAATCGTGGTAACGAGGATCTTGGTCGCATTGGAAACCGAATACAAAAAATCCGAGACGCGCTTATCCCCGATGGGTTGAATGACCGACGCGACGATCTTCAATGCAAAGGAAAATATCGTCACGTGTAAAATGGGTTTCAACACCATATACAGCACCGCAATGATGCCGATCATGCCGATGGAGTTTTTGATCAAGACACAACCGGCGCTGACAAGATCGAACCCTTGCGACAGATACCCGCCGAGAATAGGTACGTAGCCAGAAAGTACGAATTTTGCCGCTTTAATCCCTACGCCGTCCACCATACCTCCCGTGATCCCCGCAACGGTCAAATAGGTCATAAACGACCCGAAGACCGCCGTCACGATCAAGGTGGAACAGTATCGGATCGCCGATTGTATCTTGTCCATTTTTACCGCGGAAGACAAATTTCCGATCAAACAAAAAGCGATGGACGCAATAAAGAGCGGCAGAACCACCTTTCCGAAGATCTTGCCGATCACGACGCAAAAAACGGCGAGTTGCGGCTTGTAGATCGATGCGGAAACACTGCCGCCGAGGGCGCTCATCAAGGTGATCAAAGGCGGAAAAACCCCTTGCGTCAGATTTTCCACCCCACCGCAGAACGCCTTGCATTCCATCACCACGCCGCCCACCTTTGCCATCACGATGGATACGACGAGCGCGTAACAAACGTAATGTACGACCTCGATCGTTTGTTTTTTAACAAATCCGGAGGTAAGCCCCGCCAAAATACTGTTCATCACAGCGATGATTACGACGGTCAAAAGCGCCGTCAACGTCCCGGAAAGCGCGCCAAGCGCCTGCTCTCCGAAATACGAAAGGAGTCCTTTGACAGAGATTGGTATATCTCCTTTTACAAACCCGGAGATCAATCCTTTTACGCCGCCCCGCATCTCTTCGGCGCTTTCCAAGGTATGCAGATATTTTTCAAACTCGTCAAGATCCAAAGAGTCGATATATTTTTCGATCTCTGCGCCGATCTCTCTTTCCACCGCTTCTTTGCTTTTGCTTTCCGCCGTAGCGCAAACAATACTGCCACAGTAAAGAAGCAAAAAGAAAACGCAAACGAAACAAACGCAACGTTTCATAACATCGAGGAGATCACGTCAACCAAATTGGCAAGAATGGGCATCGTCATAAAAAAGATGGCGACTTTCCCCGCCAGTTGTAATTTGTTTCCGATACTGGTCACGCCGTAATCGGCGCAAAGCGCTGCGGCGTATTCCGTGACGTACCCGACGCCGATGATCTTAAGCACTCCCGCAAACAACGATTCGTCCACGCCGCTTTTTCCGACCAACATCCCAAACTGCGCGATGACCTCGGTCAGCGAAGACAAAATGACGATCAAAATCAACGCGCCGCCCGCAATGACCGCAAAGATGTAAAGTTCGGATTTTTCCTGTCTGAGAAGCCCTGCGACCAACGCGCCGATAAGCCCCACGCCGATGACTTTGACGATCTGCATATCAATACAAACTGAAGATCGACTTGATGCTGTCAAAAAGCGAAGCGATCATATCCAAAACGATGACGAGCACGATGACCAACGACGCTAGCGTCGTAATGGTGGCGATCTCCTCTTTGTCACTCTTTCGTAAAATGGTATTGATGATCGCCGCAAGCAAGCCGATGCCCGCGATCTTAAACAGCACACCGATGTCCATACTCCCTCCTAAACGATCAAAATAAACGCTACGACTCCAAACAACACGCAAAGTTTAAAATACAGCGCGCCGTCCTTTTTATATTTCAAGCATTGCTCCTCGGAAAAGCGTTTTAACTCCGCGCATTTTCCCTTGAGTGAAGCGACCTGCGTATCAGCGTCCGTCGTGCCGATCTTTGAAAGATAATCTCCGATCTCGGCAAGTTCCTTGTCACTTAATGGCGCCGACGCGGCTTGTCCTTGCAAAAAGCGGATAAACTCCGTTTGTTCTCCTTTGAAGAAAGCCGCCTTGATCTCGGCGATCGGCATCCGCTCGTAAGAGATCTTTTCGCAAGCGAAAACCAGATATCGATAGTACTCTTCGTAAAACGCCGCCTTCCTTACGAAGCGCTTTTTGATCCATAAGCCGACGAGCGCGGAAGCAAAGAACAAGCACACGCCCGCAAAAACGGAAAGCGCGTTCATTTTACGACCTCCCGAACGACCGACCCGACTTTTGGTGTTTTGGATAACAGGATCAAATGATCGAAAACACGTTCCAACGACGCAAATTCTTTGTGAAAAACGTCCAAACTGCCGCCGTGCAAGGTTGCAACGACCTTGACACCGCCGTAATAGGCGCGCAAAACGCCCTCGACGTCCTTTTCACCGGACAACTCGTCCGTAACGATATAATCTGGCGCCAAAGCGCGAAGCGCGTTGTCGTAAGACACCTTTTTCGGGAAGCCGAACAGCACGTCGGTATTTGCTCCGAGGTCAAGAGCAAATTCCGTCCCGTTTGCCCCGCTGATCTCCCCTCTTTCGTCCAAAACGACGACGATTTTACCCGCGCGGGAAAGTTTGCGGGAAATCTCGCGCAAAAGGGTCGTTTTACCCGCGCCCGGCGGCGATACGATAAGGACGTTTTGATTGAAATATCCGTCAATTTGAAGAAAATCCGCAATACCGAAAATTTGGTGCGGAACGCGCACGGCAAGCGACGTGATATGCTTGACCGTCTTGACTCTTTCCCCTTCCATCACGCCTTCGCCCGCGACGCCGACGCGCACGCCGCCTTTTAGGGGGATATATCCGTTTACGAGCTTTTCCGTAATGGCGTACAACGAATGTTCCGTCACCAAAGAAAGCACCTCGTCAAATTCCGCATCCGTGACGACGTGATCGGACGTCGTCCGCCCTTTTGGGGTCAAATAACAAAAAGGTTGCCGCCTACGGACGCGCACTTCGGTGACCGTACTCGGCAGTCGCCTGAGGATAGACTTTGTCAACACGTTTTCCAACATACCACATTCTATGCGGACAAGTCCCTCGGTATAACAAAAAAACCTCATTCGAACGACTCGAATGAGGCCATTTTGAAAAGAATTTTTCAGTTTGTCCGATGCTTGCCGGCGGCAACGATCCTGGCGTTGCGGTTCATCGGAAGGTAAACGCCGATATCGCCGATCCCTTGAATGTCTATAAACTCGGATTGAACGACTTCGCTTTCATCGTTGTCGTAGAAGAACGCCACGAGATAAGGCATTTGTACAATGTCCGCAAAGACGATGGGCCCGCGCGACAGGTCGGTATCCATCACTTTGGTGCCTTTGCGATATCTCTTGGATTGATCAAATTCCCCAAGAATCACGCGTTTGCCGTAGCCGAGTTCCGTGACGACGATCAATTCGCCGCTTTCGTCACTGATGGAAGCAAATACGACTTGATCTCCGACGTTGAGCGCAATGCCTTTCACACCGGAGGAACGTCTGCCCTGTACGGGTACGTCAATGGTCTCGGCGTTCAAGACCATACCGTCACGGGTGACGAAAATCATTGAAGAGCCTGCGTCGTAAGAACATACGTTGACGACTTTTTCGCCCTCTTTCAGCACCGTCGCTTGGAAGTAATTTTTGGAAAGTGAGATATATTCCGAATTCAACGTGCGTTTTGCCATACCGTCGGAAGTAAAGAAGATCAAGGAGTTTTCCGGATTGGCTTTCTCGCTGTCGTCGAGGCACAAGACCGATACGACGCGCTCCTCTTTATCCGCCTGCGGCACGATTTTGATCAAGGGCAAGCCCTTATCCTTCCAAGAGCGTTCGGGCAGATCCGCTGCACAGATCCTCGCCACGTTGCCTTTGTCGGTAAAGGCGTAGAAATTCCTATCCGAAGTCATCGAACAAATATCGACGACTACGTCGTCTTCGGTAAGCCCCAAAACGTTTTTGCCGCCCGCACCGAGTGTGCGTTGGTTGCAGAACTTCAAGTTGCCGTTCTTAAACAGCACGATACCGCCGTTGACGACGGGTTTGGACTCCGCTTCTTCGGGCTTGAGTTCCGAAACGATCATTTCTTTGCCGTTTTGATCGACGATCGTTGTACGACGGGCACGCTTATAGCGCTTTTTGATATCCAAAAGTTCCTCTTTGATAACTTGATACTGCAAACGCGCCGACCCGAGGATCTTGGTGAGTTTGTCAATCTTGACGCGAAGTTCTTCGATCTCGCTGATGATTTCGTCCGTTTCAAGGTTTGTCAAACGACGGAGCTTCATTTCCACGATCGCATTGGCTTGCTTTTCCGAAAGAGAGAAGCGCGCGCGCAAAGCGTCTTTGGCGTCGTTCACGTTTCTTGCGCCCTTAATGATGGCAATGACTTCGTCGATGTTTTGGATAGCGACCAAAAGTCCGCGCAAGATCTCGTCGCGTTCCTTTGCCGCGTTGAGGTCAAAACGGGTACGACGTTGGATCAAGGTGCGCTGATAATCCAAATAGTAGCGCAAGATCTCTTTAAGCCCCATCAATTTGGGCTTGCCGTCCGCAATGACGACCATATTGATACCAAAGTTGATCTGCAAGTCGGTGTGCTTCAAAAGAAGCTTAACGATACGATCGGGATCGGCGTCCCTTTTCAGTTTAATGGTCGCGCGAAGTCCTTGCCTATCCGACTCATCCAAGATATCCGCGATCTGCACGTAAGGGTCTTTTTTGCTCTCTCTGAGCTCGTTGATCTTAAGCAAAAGTTGCGATTTGTTTACCTGGTACGGCAACTCCGTAATGACGATGCTCTTTTTGTCTCCTTCCCGCTCGATATGCATTTTTGCGGTGATCTGCACCCTGCCTTTACCCGTTTCGTACGCCTGTTTCAGGTCGTCGGACTGGTAAATGATACCCCCCGTCGGGAAATCGGGGCCTTTGATAAAGTTCATCAACTCGTCAAGTTTGATATGCGGATTGTCGATCATCGCCACCGCACCGTCGATCACTTCGGTGATGTTATGCGTGGGGATCTTGGTTGCCAAACCGACCGCGATACCGGACGCGCCGTTGACGAGGAGATTGGGGAACCTGCCCGGAAGCATATCCGGTTCCTTCAAGCTATCGTCGAAGTTTAAGCTGAAAGTAACGGTATCCTTATCCAGATCACGGAGCATTTCCTGCGCGATGGGCGCAAGACGCGCTTCGGTATAACGCATCGCCGCCGCGCCGTCGCCGTCTACCGAGCCGAAGTTTCCGTGTCCGTCGACCAAGCATTCGCTCATATTGAAGGATTGCGCCAACCTGACCAAAGCGTCGTAGACGGAGGTATCGCCGTGCGGATGGTATTTACCCAAACATTCACCGACGATACGCGCGCATTTCTTATGCGGTTTGTCGTGCGTAAGTCCCAGTTCGTACATGCTGTACAGGATCCTGCGCTGAACGGGCTTTAAGCCGTCTTCCACGCGAGGAAGCGCGCGATCGAGGATCACGTACTCCGAGAAGGGGATCATCGACTCGTGCATTACCTGTTCGACGGTTTTTTCGTAAATTCTTTCGTTACCGCTGTTTTCGTTATTCTCGTTTTTGATCTCTTCAGACATTCAAGTAACCCTTCTTCTCAACTTCATCCTTGCGATTGAAGTTGGCATACTGATAAATATAAGCCTTACGGGCGTCGACGTTGTCCCCCATCAACGTGGTGATCAAACGATCCGCCGAGGCGGCATCTTCGATGGAGACCCTCGTCAAGCAACGCGTTTCGGGGTTCAAGGTAGTTTCCCAAAGTTGCTCGGGATTCATTTCGCCCAAGCCTTTGTAGCGTTGCAATTTGTAATTTCTGCCCACTTCTTCAATAATCTGATCCAGCGCCGAGTCGTCGTAAGCATAACGGACGACGTCCTTCTTTTCCACCTTAAAGAGCGGAGGCATACCGATATAAAGGTGTCCGTCCGTAATAAGTTCTTTCATATAGCGGAAGAAGAAAGTCAACAAAATCGAGCGAATGTGCGCGCCGTCCTGGTCGGCATCGGCGAGGATGATGACCTTGCCGAACTTCAAGGCATTGACGTTGAATTCCGTATCGAAGTTTGCGCCGAGCGCGCTGATGATCGTGCAAATCTCCTCGTTGGAAAGAAGTTGGTCGATCCTCTTCTTTTCCGCATTGATCGGCTTACCTCTAAGAGGTAAGATCGCTTGGAAGCGTCTGTCGCGTCCTTGTTTTGCGCTGCCGCCTGCACTGTCGCCCTCAACGATAAACAATTCGTTGAGTTCCGGCTTCCTGCCGCTGCAGTTTGCAAGCTTACCGATCAACATATTGGTATTGGCGTTGTTCTTTTGACGAGCAAGTTCCTTTGCTTTTTTGCCCGCTTCTCTGACCTTCGCCGCACCGAGAGCTTTTTCGATGATCCTGTCGCCTACTTCAAAGTGTTTCTTTTCGGAAAGATAGGCGTCCAGCTTTTCCATCACCAAGCTTTCCACCAGCGGACGGATCTCCGGGTTGCCAAGTTTGGTCTTTGTCTGACCTTCAAACTGCACGTTTTGCATACGAATGGACAAAACGCAAGTCAAACCTTCGCGGAAGTCCTCGCCCTGCAAGTTGGGATCTTTGTCCTTGATCAAGCCACGCTTCCTGCCGTAATCATTCATTACCTTTGTGAGCGCGCTCTTGAAACCGACTTCGTGCGTACCGCCTTCGGTGGTCGGAATGCTGTTTACGTACGAGAAGATACTCTCGGTATAGGCGCCCGTGTGTTGCATCGAAAGCCCTAAGTAAAAGCGATCTTGCGTAACTTCAAACTCAATGGGCTCGGGGAAAAGCGGCTCCTTGCCATCGTTCAAATATTTGACGAAATCACTCAGACCGCGATCGTAACAGAAAGAAGATTTTAAGCTGTTAAGGTCATCGTCCAACTGACGTTTGTCTTCAACGGTGATGGTGATGCCCTTATTCAAAAAGGCTTGTTCCTGCACGTGAGCGACGATGGTTTGATAGCTGAAAAGCTCCTTGCCGAAAACGCGCTTGTCCGGCATAAAGCGGACCAAAGTACCGTGCGTCTTGGTCTTCTCGCCCGTTTCAATAAGAGGCGTACGAGGAATACCGCTTTTGATCTTGCCGTCCACTTCGGGCGAGTGGAATTCCTGCTTGTACACCTTGCCATCCTTGCGGATTGTAACGTCAAGCCACTCGGACAACGCGTTGGTGACCGAAGCGCCGACGCCGTGCAAACCGCCGGAGAACGTATAGTTGTCGTTGTTGAATTTGCCGCCTGCGTGCAACTGGGTGAAGACTACTTCCACACCGCTGATACCAAGCGTAGGATGCTTGTCCACAGGGATACCGCGACCGTCGTCCTCGACGCTGATGCTGCCGTCGGGATAAATGACGATGTCAACGCGGGTACCGAATCCGTTGCAGATCTCATCAAGAGAGTTATCGACGATCTCCCACAAAATGTGATGCAGACCTTTGGCGCCGGTTGTACCGATATACATACCGGGACGAAGACGGACTGCCTCCAATCCTTCCAGGACTTGTATGTCTTTTGCGTTGTATTCTTTGCTCACAAGACCCCTCCAAAACCGATATTTGGAAATAAAATCGACATTATTATACCATATGTTGTGGTTTTTGAAAAGTACTAATTTAAGATTTATGAAAGGTTAACGCTCATTTTTTCAAACGAAAGAAGTTCAAAGGGGACGGTTATATTGCAATTCATACGGATATTCCGTTTGCGGTTTTGGGGCAGTCTTCTCGTTTTTCGACGCGCCGATAAGATCGCCGAGCATAGCAAACAAGGGGTTTTGATCCGATCCTCTATCCCCGTTTTCACCGAACAAAGGCGGAAAACCGCTTTCTTTGGTCGGTTTTTTGTTCAAAAGTCCGCAAAGAATATCCCCGATCCCGCCAAAGCCGCCCGAAGATGCGTTTTTGCCAAGAAGCAGCGGCAAAAGCATCGTCAAAGCTGTGTTGTTTTCCCCTTTTCCGAGCAAACCGGATAAAAAACCAAGATCCATAACCCCTCCGTAACATTTGTATATGCATCGGCAATATAATTGAGTGAAAAGGAGTGAAAAAAAATGGATTTTCAATCTTTCAAACGCAACCGTAAAACACAATCGGAACCTTTTACTCAAAATGAAAACCAGAGGGATAATATCCGAAAAACTGCGGAAGAATACGCCAAAAAGAGCGATTCCGAACTTTTGGGAGAGATTTTGAAAACCGCCTCGCAAGGCAAGCAAAACGGCACCCTTGACAAGACGCAGATAACGCGTTTTGCTCAAAGCGTAGCGCCGATGTTAAACGAGGAACAACGTCAAAGACTCAAATCCGTTGTGGAAATGATCACCAAAGATTAAAGAGTTACCAACAGATCGTGAAGTTCTTTGCGAAGCGCGTCCACCTCGGGATCGCCGAGCGCGCGTCTTTCCCGCGGAAGGTCGAATTCTTTTTGATAAACAATCTTTGCACCCTCTTCCCCTTTGTCCATGACAAAGATCTTATCCGCAACGAGGATGGCTTCCAAAATGCTGTGCGTGACGAAGACCGTCGTGCGACGGCTCTCCTCCCAATGCTTGACGAAATACTTGACCAATCTTTCCTGCAAAGCGAGGTCAAGTCCTTTGAAAGGTTCGTCCATCAAAAGAAGATCAGCGTCAAACAAAAGCCCTCTTGCGATCGCAACGCGTTGCGTCATACCACCCGAAAGTTCGGTGGGATAAAGGTCGGCAGCATCAGACAATTCCATATCCGCAAGCATCTTGCGAGCTTTTTCTCTTCGTTGCGTTTTGTTACCGTCCAACACAAGCGCCAAATTATCCAGCGCCGTCAAATAGGGTAAAAGCCTGTGATCTTGAAAGATAAAGGAGCACTTGGGCGGCGTGAAGCCCTCACAAGGAAGTAAGCCGGAAAGCGCTTTCAGCAAAGTTGTTTTGCCCGCTCCCGAAGGACCCAAAACGCAAGAAATCTTGCCTTTAGGCAAGGTCAAAGAAAAATCATCGAAAACCACCTTCTCCCCAAAACGGACGGAGAGGTTTTTTATATCAAGACTGTTTTCCATGATACCTCCTGACCAAAAGTTTTTTCACAAGAAGTAAAAGTCCTTCAAGCAAAAACCCCAACAAAATGGCTACCACCGTCCAGGCAAGCAACTTTGACGTTTCGATATACGCCGAGGTTTGCTTCATATATCGCCCGATACTGTCAGCGGTAAAGGCAAGCACCTCGGCAGCGACGGTCAGTTTGACCGAGAAGGACAACGTGATGCTCGCGCCCGTCAAGACCGGCGGAAGCATTTCGGGAAGATAAAAGTTAAAAAACCGCTTCCCGCACGAAAGCCTAAAGGCTTTTGTCATCTCAAGGAGAGCGGGATCCACCCCGTCAGCGGCGTCCGTCACCACCCGATACAGCATCGGAAAGATGACGAGGAAAGTGATAACGTACGGCGAAACGTTGCTCTTAAACCAAATTAAGACAAGCAAAATGACCGAGATCGTGGGCATCACGCGCATGATGACCGCGATGGGGGCAAACGCTTTTTTGAAGAAAAGGGATAGTTTGGACAAAAACGCAAACAAACACGCGGCAACGAAAGCGATCAAAAAACTTAAGACCGCCCGCCCAAGGGTGCGCCCTACCGCGAGATAAAATCCTTTTTCCGCAAAGAGAGCAAAGAATTTTACGATGGTCTCGCTTGGCGACGGCAGAATAATAGATACTCCGATCGCCGCCGAAGCAATAAACCAAATCACGATGAACGCAGCAAGCCCGCAAAGGGGTGCCGCGATATTTAGGGCAATGCGTTTTTTGTCCATTTTCTCCTTGTTATGCAGCCGCTTTCACGGTAGGAACGTAGTTTTCCAGTCCTTCGTCTACGTAGTAGAAGTCGTCATCAGGCAGGTCGCCGCCGATGAGGGGCGCCTTGAACGCCTTCAAGATCGTGAAGTAATTTGTGACATCGGTTTTAGCAGTAGCGCCAAACTTCGGATGGATGTT
>DMCI01000124.1 GCA_003445835.1 Clostridiales bacterium | reverse complement strand
GTAGCGCAGTTGGTAGCGCGCATGGTTCGGGACCATGAGGCCGGAAGTTCAAGTCTTCTCACTCCGACCATAGGACTGCAAGTTGCGGTCCTTTTTTTGTGTTCCGAACCATGCGCGCTAAGCGCGCGTGTCGGGGTCCCTGCTTGATCCAGATCAAGTGGGGTGAAGTGTGGGACCATGAGGCCGGAAGTTCAAGTCTTCTCACTCCGACCAAAGGGATTGCATTTTGCGGTCCTTTTTTTTATCGGAAGACCAATTAATAAATGAGAGTCAAACTTTCACTATTGACTTTTCCCGTATGTCTATGAAATAATTAAATAAAAGAAAAACGATAGGATGTACATATGGAAAAAGTCTTTAGAGCATTGAACGAATTGTTGGCGTACGCCAAAAACAACTTGGAACTTTCGGAAAAAAACGCCGATTACGTTTTGAACGGTCTTTTGCCCGTTTTGGGGCTGGAGACCTTTGTTCCTATGGAAATCGATTGCTCCGAGACTCGTCCCGAAAAACCGTTGAACGAACTGCTGGATGCATGTACGGAAGAAGGACTTTTTGAAGAGGGAGATCGTGACCGTATTGCAGATCAAGTGATGGGCGCTTTGTCTCTTTTGCCGCAAGCGACGGATGAAAAATTCCACGCCGTGATGGAACAAGAGGGAAGCAAAGCCGCCACCGAATGGTTTTACGATTACTCCGTCAAAAGCGATTACGTAAAGAAATCGGCGCTTGACAAAAACCCCCGTTTTGAAAGCGAAGGATTGATCATCACCATCAACAAGGCAAAGCCGGAATTCCGCGATCCCAAAAAGGCGGCAAGCGGCAACAGCGTCAAGGGTGGCTACCCAAAGTGCGTGATCTGCCATCAAAACGAAGGGTTTTCGGGCAGAAACAAGCGTACGCTCCGCACGGTGGACGTCGTTTTGGACGGACAAAAATGGTTTTGGCAGTTTTCCCCGTACGGGTACTTTTATCAGCACGGCATCGCGGTCAATTACGAGCATATCCCGATGCACGTCGATAGGGGTACTTTTACGAGGTTGATGGACTTCGTCGACCTCTTCCCGCATTACTTCATCGGCAGCAACGCGCCGTTGGAGCGTATCGGCGGCAGCGTTTTGGCGCACGATCACTATCAGGGCGGCGGCGAGATCTTGCCGATGCACAAGGCAAAAGCCGCATTCGTTTTGAAAAATAAAAAATACCCTTCCGTTCTTTTGGAAGTCGTGGATTGGGCGGCTACGGTGGTGCGCATCGTTTCAAAAGATCGCAACGTGATCGAAGAGATAGGGGACGCCATCCGTCAAAAGTGGGTCGACTATGAAGATCGGGCAAAGGGGATCGTTCCGTACAGTGAACAGGGCGCGCATAACGCGATCTCGCCCACCGTCGTAAAGACCGCAAGAGGGTACGAAATGAGCGTGATCTTGCGCAGCAACGTTACGAGCGAGGAGTTCCCCGACGGCGTGTTCCACGTACATCCCGAATTCCAGGTCATCAAAAAGGAAAGCATCGGACTGATCGAGGCGCAAGGCTTGTTTATCCTGCCCGGTAGGTTGGAAAAGCAGCTTGGCGATCTGGAAGATCTTATCGTCGAAGGAAAGCCTTTGACGGAGGAACTGAAGGACTTCGCTTTGGTATGGGACGAGGTCAAGGCGCTTTGCGGCGGGGATCTCGGCAAGGAAAACGTTCACCGCGCCGTGAAAAAGGAACTGGGTAGCATCTGCAACAGGATCCTCGGCAACGTTGCGGTGTTCAAAGATAAAAAAGATACGGTCGCGTTCGTGCGGGACTTGGGGTTTGAATTGTGCTGAAAGAAAGTTACGATTTTAAGGTATCCGCTTCCGGAAGAGTGAACCTCATCGGTGAGCATATAGATTACTGCGGCGGAAAGGTGTTCCCCGCGGCGCTTTCGTTAAAAAACGACGTGTACGTCCGCTTGAACGGGACGGATCGAGTCAATCTTCGTTGGACGGATATCCCCGACGAAGTAACGCTTGATCTCGCGCGTTTGGAGACTTACAAAACGACAAAGCACGCAAACTATATCGCAGGTAGTTTGTACGAGTGGCAAAAGACGGGTAATCCCGTTTTGGGTGCCGATATGTTGTTTGATTGTCACGTACCGTTCGGCAGCGGGCTTTCCTCCTCGGCGGCGATCGAAGTTTCCGCGATCGCGGCGATGTGCGTCGCCACGAATACTCCTTTGGATAAGCCCGAGATCGCCAAAGCGGCGCAACGCGCCGAGGTGGAGTACGTCGGCTTGAATTGCGGCATAATGGATCAATACGCTTCCGCTTGCGGCGTGGCGGGGCACGCGATGCTGCTTGATTGCGCTGCCGTGACTTGTCGCCAAATCCCTTTGCGCTTCGGCGAGTATTCCTTGATTATTGCCAATTGCAACAAGCCGCACAATTTGGCGGAAAGCAAGTATAACGAACGCAGGAGCGAGACCGAAATGGCGCTCCGTACCATTCAAACCAAAATCAACGTCAAAACGCTTGC
>DMCI01000141.1 GCA_003445835.1 Clostridiales bacterium | reverse complement strand
AGCAATTTTGAAGGCGGTAAAGCAAGTATGGTAAAGCTCGTTTCCGCGCTTTCTATGAAAAAGGCGGATGAACAAACCATTCAAAGCGGCGTTACTTCCGTTGAACTGATGAAGCGGGTTGCGGCGGGCGTGTTGGAAAACGCTTTTCCCCGTGAGGGACGATCTTTGATCGTCAGCGGAAAGGGCGGCAACGGCGGCGACGGCTACGCCTTGTATCTTTTGATGAAAGAGAAAGGGCTTGAGGTCGACCTCGTCGACTTTGGTGAAAGCAAGCACGAAGGCGCTGCGGAGCTGCGCAAGCAATGCAAAGAGATCAATGTTTTTGACGAAGGGATGAATTTTTCAACCTATCAAACGATCTTCGACTGTATTTTCGGTATCGGGCTTACGCGCGCCCCGCAAGGGGAAGCGCTTTCCGCCATCAAAAAGATCAACGCTTCCGGTGCGCGCGTCGTTTCGGTGGATATCGCAAGCGGTTTGACCTCGGATGGCGGGGTAGCGCTTGGTGAAGCCGTCAACGCAAATACGACGATCTCGGTACAAAACTTAAAACTCGGTCAATTTTTAAACGACGGTTTGGACTGCTCGGGTGAAGTCGGCGCTCTTGACGTGGGGATCGTGGATGCCGAAGAAGAAGCCTTCCTTTTGGAAGAAGACGACGTAGTCGGCGTTTTCCCGCCACTCAAACGAAACGTACACAAAGGCGCGCTCGGAAGACTCAGTATCCTTGCGGGAAGCGAAAGCTATTCCGGCGCGGCTGTCATTGCGGAACTTGGAGCGACGGCGTTTGCCCTCGGCGACGGGCTCGTCAAACTTTGCGTTCCCGACGTGATCCTTTACCCCGTAATGAGCAAGATCACGGAATGCACGCTTTTATCCTGCCCCTCAAAAGACGGGCGTCTTGCTTACGACGAACCCACACTGCAAAAAGCCGTCACGGGTGCAGATGCGGTGCTGTTCGGCAACGGCGTAGACGTTTCCGACGAGGGTAGAAAGATACTTCGCTATTTGATAAAAAACGTTGCCGTTCCCCTCGTGTTGGATGCGGACGGCTTGAATATGCTGTCGGAAGAGCCCGAGCTTTTGCATCAAAGGGCGGGCGCCACCGTTTTGACACCGCACCCGCGAGAAATGTCGCGTTTGATGGGACTTCCGACAGACGAGATCTTATCCGATCCCGTTTCGTACGCAAAGGAATTTGCCGCGCGTTATAAGGCAGTCGTCGCATTCAAGGGTGCGTCCACCGTCGTTACGGACGGAAAGACCGCTTATCTTTCCGCGACAGGCTCTCCCGGGATGGCAAAGGGGGGCAGCGGCGACCTTTTGGCAGGCGCGATCGCAGCGCTTGCCGCAGGGGGCAGGGATGCGCTCATTTCCGCTTATGGCGCGGCGTATATCCTCGGACTTGCCGGGGAAGGCGCGGCGGAAGAAAGGGGGGAGTATTCCTCACTTCCCACCGATACGCATAGGCATATTGCCGCCGTCGTCAAATATTTTTCCGAAAAAGCAAAGTGATCATTCAAAAAATCCCAAACTGATCAAAAGCGCGTCGTTCACCTTTTTCATCATAGGGACGGGGAGTTCTCCGATCTTCTCGCGTAGGCGACGTTTATCGATGGTGCGTATTTGTTCCAAAAGTACGACGGAGTCTTTGGGAAGACCGTAATCCCCCGCGGCAATTTGGATGTGCGTCGGCAATTTTGCCTTGCCCATCTGACTGGTCACAGCCGCGGCGATCACGGTGGGACTGTATTTGTTGCCCACGTCGTTTTGCACGACGAGAACGGGGCGAACGCCGCCTTGTTCGCTTCCTACCACCGGGCTGAGATCGGCATAGTATAGTTCTCCTCGCTTGATCATTGCGTCACCTCGCTTTACCCCTTGACGCCTACTACATCGTATGTAATCGGATGGTCGGGTGCTAACTGTATGATTGCCGAGCGCAAAAAACTTTATACTTGCAAGATCGGGTATAATATGTTAAAATATTAAATAGTCAAAATTACGCTCGGGCTTCCGAGGAAGGGGATACTATGGTAACCATCAAAGAACTTTTAAAACTTGCTCTCCAACAAAAAGCGTCCGACTTGCATATCACGGTCAAATCGGCGCCTGTGCTTCGCGTGTCCGGCACCTTCCGTTATTTTAAGACCGCGCCTTTGACGCCGGAAGATACCGAACAAATGTGTCGTGACATTTTGGACGAAAACAACTGGAATAAGCTTCAAAAACTGGGCGAAGTCGACGTCGCCGTCGCGCTTGGCGAAAACCGCTTCCGTGTAAACGCATTCCGTCAAAAAGGTTGTTACGCCATCGCCATCCGTACGATCAACAGCGTGATCCCGTCCTTCCCGGCGTTGGGACTTCCCAATACGATGCTTGATCTTTGCAACAAGAGCAGGGGCATCATCTTGGTCACCGGTCCTACCGGCAGCGGTAAGTCTACGACTCTTGCCTCGATGATCGACTACATCAACAATCACCGCAGCGCGCATATCATCACGCTGGAAGATCCTATCGAATACTATCACAACCACGCCAAGAGCATCGTCAATCAACGTGAGATCGGCAACGATACCAGATCGTTTGCCGCCGCGCTTCGCGCTTCCTTGCGTCAGGACCCGGACGTCATCCAAGTGGGCGAAATGCGTGACTTGGAGACCATCGGTACCGCGATCACCGCCGCAGAAACGGGTCACTTGGTCATGAGTACGTTGCATACCATCGGCGCGGCAAACACCGTCGACCGTATGGTGGACGTCTTCCCCTCTTATCAACAACAGCAGGTAAGGTTGCAGCTTTCCATGGTGCTTCAAGCCGTTATCTCGCAACAGCTTATCCCCAAAGCGGACGGCACGGGTCGTGTTTGCGCCCTTGAGATCATGCTCAACCATCCCGCAATCAGCGCTTTGATCCGTGAAGGTAAGACGCACCAGATAGCCAACACCATTATGACCAACCGCAACAGCGGTATGATGTTGATGGACGACTCCATCGCTTCCTATTTGAGACAGGGCATCATCACGCAGGAAAAGGCTATTTTGTACTCGGTCGATCCCGACTATATGCTTGCGCAAGCAAGGAAGGGTTGAGCCTTTTAATAAATAGGATATTTTTAAGAAAATATCTTTTTATCGCTTGACAAACATCGGGCAAACCTGTACTATAGTCAATGTCATTTGCGATCATGGCGGAACAGGCAGACGCGTACGTTTGAGGGGCGTATGGGCAACCATGGGGGTTCAAGTCCCCCTGATCGCACCAAAGGCACTTGCTGTTGCAAGTGCTTTTTGTTTTATGTGGGGGACTTGAACGGGTGGGGAACGGCAACTGATAAACTTTTCTAACAACGCGAGTTGCCGCCAAATGCGGAGGAGCATTTGCCACCCCGGCAAAAGATATACGTCCCCCTGATCGCACCAAAGGC
>DMCI01000093.1 GCA_003445835.1 Clostridiales bacterium | reverse complement strand
GTGTTTTCCTTCTATCGTCGTATGATCGCCTTCCGCAAAGCATCCTCCGCCGTAACGCAAGGTTCTTTTAGGGATTTTTCCACGGGCAACTTCGTTTGTTTCTTACGAGAAAGTCAAACCGAGCGCCTTTTGTTCATCGCCAACCCGACGCATAAGCACGTCAACGTAAAAACGCCCAAAGAACTTTTGGGCGAAGCCGCTCTTTGCGAGCTTTGCAACTACGACGTCGTCAGCAAAACCCTCAATCAAACGATGGGACTGCGCCCTTACGAAGTGCGCGTATTTCGCTTAAAAGCCCCCGTTCTTGCTTTGAATTGATCAAACTTTTGTCCTCGCTTTAAAGATCAAACTGATCAAAAACCCGAAGAATACCGCGGATGACAGCCCTGCCGCCGCAGCTTTCATCCCGCCCGTCAAGGCGCCGATCAGCCCTTCTTTTTGCACCCCTTCGATCGCGCCGCGCGCAAGCGTCGATCCAAAACCCGTAATTGGAATGGTGATCCCGGCGCTTGAAAATTCCTTGATCGGATCAAATATCCCGACGGCTTCCAACACCACGCCGAGAAGCAAAAACGTCACCAATATTTTTGCCGACGTCATTTTGGTCAAATTGATCAACAGTTGTCCGATCAAACACACCAGTCCGCCGACGAGAAAAACCCTTAAATACGCTATTAACATCATTCCTCCACCGCAAAAGAGATCGCATTGGCTATACCCGGGATGGTTTCACCCTGCAAAGACGAAAGCTTGGAAAGCAAAGCGCCCGTCGGGACAAGCAGCAACCTCTTTATGCTCCCTGACCGCATTTGGTGCAAAAAGTACGAGTTGAACACTACGCTGCTTGCTCCCGCGCCGCTGCCGCCCTGAGGACAACGCTGCTTTTTGTCAAAGATCATTTCACCGCAATCTTTATGATTCCCGGCGACTTTGATCCCCTCACTTTCCAACAGCTCCAAAAACAACCTACTGCCGTATACGCCAAGGTCACCCGTGACGATGCAATCGTAGTGATCGGCGCTTCTTCCCGTATCTTTTAAGTGTTGTGCAACTGTTTTTGCCGCGGCGGGCGCCATTGCCGCACCCATATTGTTTGCGTCCGCGATACCAAAGTCAACGACCTTGCCGATCGTAGCGCTTTCTGCGTAGATCTTGCCGCCTTCCTTACCGAGGATCGTGCACCCTGCGCCCGTCACCGTCCATTGCGAAGTGGGCGTCATTTGCGTACCCAGTTCCAACGGATAGCGATACTGCCTTTCCGCCGTGGAAAAGTGACTGCTCGTACTGCAAGCCGCCCGATAAACGTATCCGCCGTCGATCAACGCCGCGCCCGCGATCAAGGCCTGCCCGAAGGTAGAACAAGCGGTATACATCCCAACGAAGGGAATATCCAATTCCCGCGCCGAAAATGACGATGTGATGATTTGATTCAAAAGATCGCCGCCGATGTTTACGTCGATATCTTTCGGAGTGAGCCCGGCGGCGATGATCGCGCCGGAGATCGCGCTCATATGCAACTTACATTCCGCCTTTTCGTAAGACTTTTGTCCGAAATCGTCCTTACGAAGTCGTTTGTGAAAGTACGGATCAAGCGGCCCCATCGCTTCTTTCGGTCCGACGATACTGTACCCCGCAAGCACGCGCGGCTTGTTATTAAAAAGGATGGTTTGTTCTCCGCCGTTCATTTTAAGATCCCCACGAGCCAGTAAATAAGTCCCACGCCGACGGAAGCGGTGACTCCGCTGACGATGATCGGTCCCGCGATCACGAACATTTTGCACATCACGCCGAAGACCACCCCTTCCGAACGGAATTCCATAGCGGGAGATACCACCGAATTGGCAAAACCTGTGATCGGCACGATCGAGCCGGTGCCGGCGTATTTTCCGATGCGGTCGTAAATACCGAATCCCGTCAATATCGCACCGAGAAAGATCATAACGGTAGACGTGATCTGCCCTAAGAGTTTTTCATCGGCGGAAGGGATCGCAAGCTTAAAAAGATCCCAAACGGCTTGTCCGATCATACAGATCACGCCGCCCACGACGAAAGCGATAAAAAGCGTTTGTCCTTCCTTGCTTTTTGGCGCGAGCTTTTTGTCAAGCTCCATATATTCCGTTCTACTCAACATGTCTTAAACTCTCCGTTTGTTTGATTTTTCGATAGCTTTCCGGCTCGTCGTAATTTTTGATCTCGCCGTGATTTTGATTGATCTTTTCCGTCATAGTCGGAGTTTTGTCAAAAACGTCCCGAGCTATACCCACCGCGTCGACAAAATCCCGTCAAAAACATAGCGATACGGCAAAATCCCCTTCCGCCCGACGACTCGCCCTGCGGTACTATGTTTTCGGAGGGTATTATGGAGTTTTCAAGCAACGTGAATGGCGGCGTGACGGTCATCAGTCTCGACGGAGATCTGGACGAAAAAAGTGCCGCTGCTACCAGAGCATATTTGGACGAAAAGATCCGCGATCATTGCAAACGAATGATCCTCGACTTTAAAAAGGTAACGTTTATGGACAGTACCGGTATCGGCGTCCTGCTCGGCAGATACAAAAAGCTGACCGAAAACGGCACGGAACTTTGCGTCACAAACCTTAACGCGCAAACGGACAAGGTATTTCGCATCAGCGGATTATATCAAATCATAAAGGCGGTACAACTATGAAATTGACCAATCACGTAAAAATCAATCTTCCGGCGATTGTCGGAAACGAAGGCTTCGCGCGCGCCGCCGTCGCCGCGTTTTGCACCCCGCTTTCCCCTTCTTTGGAAGAGATCAACGACATAAAGACCGCCGTTTCCGAGGCGGTCACCAACGTCATCGTTCACGCTTATCCCGATCATGAAGGCGAGATCGACGTAGAAGTCGCCGTATACGATGACAAAGTCATCTCCGTCACCGTTACCGACCAAGGGATCGGCGTCGCGGACGTTACGCAAGCCAAAAAGCCTTTTTATACGACCAAATCCGCCGATGAACACAGCGGTATGGGCTTCACGATCATGGAAGCCTTTATGGATGAATTGGAAGTGCGTTCCGAACCCGGACGCGGCACCCGCGTCATAATGCGAAAAACCGTCAAACAACATGCTTGATCACGAACAAACGATGCGTCTGATCAAAGAGGCGCAACAAGGCGACGAGAAGGCAAAAAGTACTCTTCTTGCCGAAAATATGCCTTTGATCAAAAGCATCATCCGGCGATACAGAAACACCGTGATTGAATACGACGATCTGATCCAACTGGGCTCTTTGGGGCTTTATAAGGCGATGATGAACTTCAATCCCACCTTCGGCGTGCGTTTTTCCACCTACGCCGTACCGATGATCAACGGTGAGATCAAACGACAAATCCGCGACGATGGCCCGGTAAAAGTTTCACGATCGACCAAGACGCTTGCTTTGATGATCAACAAGTATACCGATACTTTTCGTTCCGAAAACGGGCGCGACCCCACCGTGGATGAGATTGCCGCGCAGTTTAAGATCGACGCTTACGAAGTTGTCTTTACGATGGACAGCACCCATATGCCGGTATCTTTGTACGAAAAGTACGACGATGACAGCGGCGGCTATTTGATCGACAACATCAAGACTGTAGACAAAACCGACGATCTTATCGATCACATAATGCTAAACGACCTTATAAAAAGCTTGGACGACCGCGACAAAAAGATCATTTTACTACGCTACTACCGCGATAAAACGCAAAGCGAAGTTGCGGAAATACTTGGCGTTTCACAAGTGCAGGTCTCCCGTTTGGAAAGCAAGATATTATCCTTTTTGAAAACCAAATTAACGTCATAAAAAAAGCCTCGGAGGGATACCCTTCGAGGCTTTGCTTTAGCTGTAATTATTTCTGCTTTTTGTCGTTCACGACCCCTTCCTTCAACGCCGCCAAAGTCGCGGTCAGATTTTGAAGTTCGGAAGGAATGATGATCTTGGTGGATTCCCCTTTGGAAAGCTCGATAAGCGCCCTGTAGCCTTCCAAGGTAAGATAAGCGTTGTTGGGGTTTGCCTTGTTGATAAGATCAACGGCGGTCGCTTTACCTTCCGCTTCCGCGATCAAGGCAGCCTTTTCCGCTTCCGCTTGAAGGATCTTGGATTCCTTATCCGCCTCGGCGCGAAGGATCTTTGCTTGCTTTTCACCTTCCGCTACGAGGATGTTGCTCTTCTTTTCACCTTCTGCACGGAGGATCGCTTCTCTGCGCTCACGTTCGGCGCGCATCTGTTTTTCCATCGCTTCTTGAATGTCCTTCGGGGGAAGGATGTTTTTGAGCTCCACGCGGTTGATCTTGATACCCCACGGATCGGTGGCTTCGTCAAGAATGATGCGCATCTTGGAATTGACGGTATCGCGGGAAGTCAACGTCTCGTCAAGTTCAAGCTCACCGACGATGTTACGAAGGGTCGTTGCGGTAAGGTTTTCAATTGCCGAGATAGGTCTGTCAACGCCGTAAGTATACAGTTTTGCGTCGGTGACTTGGTAGTAAACGACGGTGTCGATCTGCATCGTGACGTTATC
>DMCI01000010.1:3921-9571 GCA_003445835.1 Clostridiales bacterium | reverse complement strand
AGACGCAAGGGACTTAAAATCCCTCGGGGGCGACTCCGTGCGGGTTCGAGTCCCGCCTTCGGCACCATGACATGGAACGGACATGTCGCAAAGTAACAGCATTCTCCAGAGAGTTTCGCGTTGGTGAGAGCGAAGCGTATGCCACCTTGCGGTACCACCGTTCGGCAAGTAGTTTCATAGAAAGCGGGGCGCTTTCGGGCGCTCAAATAAGGTGGAACCGCGGCGACAGTCGTCCTTATGCGTTTAGGCGCGTAAGGGCTTTTTATTTATAAGAAAAAGCATAGAATGCTCAAAGGAGGAAGCTATGAAGATTTATTTGAGAGATTCGGTCAAGGAATATGACGCTCCCGTGACGGTGGAACAGATCGCCGCCGATATCGGTGAGGGACTTCATCGAGCCGCTCTCGCAGGAAAGGTGAACGGTACGCCCGTCGACCTTTCGTACGTCGTGGACAAGGACTCGGAAGTCCAGATCCTGACTTTTAAGGATCAAGAAGGACAACACATCTACAACCATACCGCGGCGCACGTTTTCGCACAGGCGGTCAAGAGTATTTATCCGACGGCCAAACTTGCCATCGGTCCCGCCATCGACACCGGCTTTTACTACGATATCGAGTACATCACGCCCCCGACGATGGAAGACCTCGTCAAGATCGAAGAGGAGATGCAACGCATCATCAAAGCCAATCTTCCCATCACCAGAGAAGTGCTTCCGCGTAAGAACGCAAACGCTTTGATGCGCAAACTCGGCGAGCCGTACAAGCTTGAGATGATCTCCGAACTTCCCAAAAACGTTGAGATCAGCTTCTACCATCAAGGTGATTTCGTGGATATGTGCGCAGGTCCGCACCTTAAGAGCACGGGCGTGCTGAAAGCGATCAAGTTGACCAGCATCACCGGCGCTTACTGGCGCGGCGACGCCAAAAAGAAGATGCTTACCCGTATTTACGGCGTTGCATTTGACAAGAAGTCCGCGTTGGACGAGTACCTCGTCAAACTTGAAGAATCCAAAAAGCGCGATCACAACAAGCTCGGTCGTGATCTTGAACTGTTTATGACGGTGGATACCATCGGGCAGGGACTTCCCCTTTTGATGCCCAAGGGCGCAAAAATGCTTCAGATCCTTTCCCGTTTCGTGGAGGACGAGGAAGAGCGCCGCGGCTTTATGCTTACCAAGACCCCTGCGATGGCAAAGAACGATCTTTACAAGATCTCCGGACACTGGGATCACTATCGCGACAAGATGTTCGTGATCGGCGACGAGGAAAAGGACGACGAAGTTTTGGCGCTTCGCCCGATGACTTGCCCCTTCCAGTATCAGATCTACAAAAACGGCATCAAGAGTTACCGCGATCTTCCGTGCCGCTATGCGGAAACGGCTACCTTGTTCCGTAACGAAGCTTCGGGTGAAATGCACGGTCTTATCCGCGTCAGACAATTTACGTTGTCCGACGGACACATCGTTTGCACGCCGGAGCAGGTGGAAGGGGAGTTCAAGAGATGCTTGGACCTTTCCTACTACTTCCTCAACTGCCTCGGACTTCGCGACGACGTGACCTTCCGTTTTAGCAAGTGGGATCCCAAGAACACCGATAAATACATCGACAACCCCGCGGAGTGGGAGAGAACGGAAAAATTGATGAAAGAAATCCTCGATCACCTTGGTCTCGACTATGTCGAGGCGGTGGGTGAGGCGGCTTTCTACGGTCCCAAACTCGACGTGCAGGCAAAGAACGTTTACGGCAAGGAAGACACCATCATCACCATTCAGATCGACTTTGCTTCCGCGGCTCGTTTTGAAATGTCTTATGTGGATGAAAACGGCGTCAAGAAGACCCCGTACATTATTCACCGCAGCAGCATCGGTTGCTACGAGCGCACTCTTGCGATGCTTATCGAAAAATACGCCGGCGCGTTCCCCGCGTGGATCGCTCCCGTGCAGGTCAAAGTCATCAGCTTGACCGACAGGACGGCGCCCGAAGTCACGGAGCTTACCGAAAAACTCAATTCTTACGGATTCCGTGCGGAATCCGATACCAGAAGCGAGAAGGTGGGTTACAAGATCCGCGAAGCGCAACTGCAAAAAGTGCCGTATATGCTTATCATCGGCGATAAGGAAAAGGAAAACGGCACCGTCAGCGTCAGACACCGCGCAGACGGCGATCTCGGCGCAATGACTGTGGATGCGTTTATCGAAAAACTCTCCAAGGATGTCAGAGAGAAAATTTTGAAATAACCGTCAAAATGCTTGACACTCGGGCGTACGGGTGATACTATAAAACACGAAGTAGAACTGTTTCTCACCCAAGCAGTATGGTTGCAAAGGGTTTCTTAAATATCTCGTAAGGTATTTTTGGGCAGTTTTACTGCCCAATTCTTTTTTAGGAGGAAGTCGTTATCAAAGACTATCAAATCAACGAGCAGATCCGTGACAGACAGGTCACACTGATCGACTTTGAAGGCAAAAATCTCGGCGTGATGAGCGCGTACGATGCTCAACGCATCGCAGATGAGCAGGGGCTTGATCTCGTAAAGATCGCACCGCAGTCCGTGCCGCCCATCTGCAAACTTATGGACTACGATAAGTTCCGTTTCGATTCGATCAAGAAAGAAAAGGAAGCTAAAAAGAATCAGAAAATCGTCAAGATCAAAGAAGTCCAGCTCAGCATCGTTATCGACGTGGGCGACATCAACGTCAAGGCGAAGAAGGCAAACGGCTTTATTGCCGACGGGGACAAAGTGCGCGTCGTCATCAGGATGCGCGGCAGACAGAACAAACGTCCCGAACTCGGTATGAAGGTCATGGAACAATTTTTCCAAAAAATCGAAGGCGCAGTTATGGAGCAAGCACCGGCAATCGAAGGAAACACGATCAAGATGCAGCTCGCGCCCGCAAAAAAATAACAAAATAAATTAACTACGGAGGTAGGCAAAATGCCAAAACAAAAGTCGCACAGCGGTGCAGGAAAAAGATTTCGCGTAAATAAAAACGGATTGATCAAGAGAAGCAAGCAGGGTAAAAACCATATCCTTACCAAGAAAGAGACCAAGAGAAAGCGCGGTTTGAGAGCGGGCGCCTATGTTTCCGAGACGCAAGCCAAGACCATCAGGAATATGATTCAGAAGTAAGGGGGAGGTCAGAGTTATGAGAATCAAAAGAGCAGTTAATGCAGTAAAGAAACGCAGAAAGATATTCAAGCTCGCAAAAGGTTACCGTGGCGCTAAGAGCAAGCTTTACAGGGTTTCCCGCGAAGCCGTGATGAAGTCCCAGATGTACGCCTTTGTCGGCAGAAAGGACAAGAAAGGCGACTTCCGTAAACTTTGGATCGCGCGTATCAACGCGGCGGCAAGAATGAACGGCCTTAGCTACAGCAGGTTCATGAACGGTCTCAAAAAGAGCCAGATCACTTTGAACCGCAAAGTCCTCGCCGATCTCGCCGTCAACGACGCGGCGGCATTCACCGCCCTTTGCGAACAGGCAAAAGCAGCGTTGTAAAAAACAAAATGCTTTCGGTCAAACGAAAGCATTTTTTGTCTTGATTATGGTGATCACCAGTATCGCAAATGAAAAAGTCAAGCTCCTTCGCTCTCTTGCGGACGCAAAAGCCCGCAAGAAGGAAGGATTGTACGTCGCGGAAGGGGCGAATCTTATCAAAGATATCCCCTCGCCGGAGTCCGTTCGTATGCTTTTCGTAAAGGAAAGCAAGCAGGACGCTTTCGCGGACGTCTTGAGCCGCTTTTCCGCAGAGACGGTCGTTTTATCGGACGAGCTTTTCGATCGCGTTTCGGATACGGTCACGCCGGCGGGGATCGCCGCTTTGGTTGAAATTCCAAAAAGTACCGATATTTCCGATATTAACGACAAAAAGATCATTGTGCTCGATCACGTTTCCGACGCGGGCAACGTAGGTGCCGTTTTGCGTACGGCGGTGGCTGCGGGGTACGAGACCGCGGTGATGCTCGGTTGTGCCGATCCGTATTCCCCCAAAGCTGTTCGCGCAAGTATGAGCGCCGTTTTCAAGATCAAAATATGCTTTTCGGATAATAATGCATTTTTGTGTAGTAAAAGTATAACAAAGTATGATATAATGATACTTGATATGATGGGCGAAAACATATTTACCCACGTACCGCAGGGCAAATATGCGCTTGTCGTGGGCAACGAGGCGCACGGCGTCAGCAAGGACATCAAGGCGGTCGGCAGGAAGCTTTCCATTCCGATGACTTCCATGGAATCCTTGAATGCGGCGGTCAGCGCGGGCGTGGCGATGTATCTTCTCGAACGTAATCAAATCAAGCAGTAAGCAGGAGGCAAAATATGTCCGGACACAGCAAATGGGCAAACATCAAAAACAAAAAAGCAAAAGGCGACGCCGCAAGGGCTAACGTCTTTACCAAGATAGGCAGGGAGCTTGCTATCGCCGTCAAACAGGGCGGACCGAACCCGGACAGCAACTCTCGTTTGCGCGACGTCATCGCAAAAGCGAAGGCGGCAAACATGCCCAACGACAACATTTCCCGTTCCATCAAAAAGGCTTCGGGTGAACTCAACGCCGTCAACTACGAGGAGATCACTTACGAAGGATACGCCGCAGGCGGCGTGGCGGTCATTGTCGAAACGTTGACCGACAACAAAAACCGCACGGCGGGCGACGTCCGTTGCGCTTTTGATAAGTTCGGCGGCAACATGGGCAACACCGGTTGCGTTTCCTATATGTTCAGCAAAAAGGGTTTGATCGTCATCGACGCCGACGGGCTTGAAGAAGACGATTTGATGCTTCTTGCCTTGGACGCGGGCGCCGACGACGTCAAGAGCGAAGACGGTGTGTACGAGGTGTACACCTTGCCGCAAAACTATACCGCCGTCCGTGAAAACCTTGAAAAGCAAGGGCTCAAGATCCTTTCCAGCGATATCGAAATGATCCCGGAAAACTACATCACTCCGGAAGAATCCGCCATTCCCAAGATCTTGAACCTCATTGACAGATTGGAAGAAAACGACGACGTGCAAAACGTCTTCCACAACGCTATCTTACCCGAAGAAGAAGAGGAGGATTGACATGACCACAGCGGAAGTTTGTGCCTTGGCTAAAGAGGCGTCCTATCGCCTCGCTACCTTTACCGCCACTGAAAAGAAGGCGATGCTGATCGCGATGGCAAACGGCATCAGCGACGAAGCGGACGACATCCTCGTCGCCAACAACGACGACCTTTTTGCCGCAAAGCAAAACGGGAAGGAAGAGACGTTCATCGATAGGCTCACTCTTTATAAGAGCCGCATCAGACAGATGATCGACGGTATTATGCAGGTTGCTGAGCTTCCCGATCCCGTCGGCGAAGTCACCGACAAGTGGACGCTTCCCAACGGGCTTCAAATTTCCAAGGTTCGCGCGCCGCTCGGCGTGGTCGCCATCATTTACGAGGCTCGTCCCAACGTTACGGCGGACGCCGCTGCGCTTGCGATCAAAAGCGGCAACGCGGTCGTTCTTCGCGGCAGCAGGGAGGCGATCAACTCCAACCTCGCCATCTTCAACGCAATGAAAAACGCTCTTGTCAAGGGCGGTTACGACGCAAACGTTTTGCAGTTCCTTGCAGAGCCCGATCGCGCCGTCACGGCGGAGCTTTTGAAGCAGTCCGACACTGTCGC
>DMCI01000010.1:0-3868 GCA_003445835.1 Clostridiales bacterium | reverse complement strand
CCGTCGACGTGGTGATCCCCAGAGGCGGCGAAGGTCTTAAGAAATTCGTGTTGGAAAACTCGGCGGTACCCGTCATCGCTTCGGCGGGCGGCAACTGCCATACTTACGTGGAAAAGAGCGCCGATCTCAAAATGGCGGACAACGTTCTTTTTAACGCCAAGGTCAGTCGTCCTTCGGTGTGCAACGCCACCGAGCAGCTGATCGTTGACAGAGCCGTTGCGGCGCCTTTCCTCACAAAGAGCCTTGACAGACTTGCAAAGCAGGGCGTCAAGATCCTCGGTTGTGCGGAAACCTGCCGTATTTACCCGATGGCGGAACTTGCCACTGAGGAAGATTTCTACGAGGAACACCTCGGTTTGGTGCTTTCCGTCAAAGTCGTCAGCGGTTACAAGGAAGCCATTGAGCGTATCAACAAGTACGGCACTCACCACAGCGACGCCATCATCTCCACCAGCAACGAGGCGATCGAAGCGTTTAAGGCGGGCGTGGATTCCGCTGCCGTATACGTAAACGCAAGCACTCGCTTTACCGACGGTTTTGAATTCGGCTTCGGGGCGGAAATGGCTATCAGCACTCAAAAACTCCACGCACGCGGGCCTCTTGGCTTAAAGCAACTCACCAGCGAGAAGTACGTCATCGTCGGCGAAGGTCAGGTGCGTAAGTGATCATCTTAGGGATCGATCCCGGGCTTGCGATCGTCGGATATGGCGTCGTAGAGTCGCATAAAGGGCGTGTCACCCCCATCGACTACGGCGTGATCAACACACCCGCGGGGATGCGTACGCCGCTCAGATTGCAAATGATTCATAAGGGACTTTTGTCCCTTTTTGAAAAGTTTCACCCCGAGGAGATCGCCGTGGAAGAATTGTTTTTCTCAAACAACAAGACCACCGGTATCCCCGTTGCGGAAGCGCGCGGCGTGATCCTTATGACCGCCATCAATTATACGGACAAATTGTTCGAGTATACCCCAAACCAGATCAAACAAGCCATCACGGGGTGGGGCGGTGCGGATAAAAAACAAATGCAGGAAGTCGTCAGGCAGACCCTTCGCCTGCAGTCGATCCCCAAACCGGACGACGCTGCGGACGCACTTGCGGTCGCTTTGACGCACGCGCAGACCAATCGCTTCGGGTCGCTGTTCGGAATGTAATTATGTATGCTTATATAGTCGGAAAAGTGGATAGTTACGGCGACGGATACATCGTCGTGGAAGCTGCGGGCGTCGGTTACTTTATCAACGCCTCGAATTTTACCGTAGCAAAGCTCGGCAGGGTGGGCGATCAAGTTAAAATCTATACTTACCTTGCGGTCAGAGAAGACGATATGAGCCTTTACGGCTTCTATTCGGAGGAGGAAAAGCGGATGTTCCTTCGCTTGATCACCGTTTCCGGCGTCGGCCCCAAAATGGCGATCGGTATTTTATCCGCGGCGGACGTAAGCACTCTCGCTACGTCCATTATCTCGGGTGACAGCAAGGCGCTTTCCAAGGTCAAAGGCATCGGCAAAAAGACTGCGGAAAGGATCATTGTGGAACTGAAGGAAAACATCGGCGACGACGGCGCGGCGTTCCTTTCCATGGACGCAAGCGGCGCTCCCGCAGGGGATCAAATGATCGAGGACGCGTTGGAGCTTCTTACTTCCCTCGGCGTCAGTCGTACCGAGGCGTATTCGTTGGTCGCCGCTTCCAAAAAGGATGCGCGCAACGTAAACGAACTTGTGATGATGGTTTTGAAAAGGTTGGATAAATGATGTTTGAGGACGAGAATTTTATCACCAGCGCGATGGGAGACCGCCTCCTGACAAGCGACAGAGAAGAAAACGACGAGGAGATCGAAAACACTTTACGCCCCAAAACGATGAACGAGTACGTCGGGCAGGAAAAGGTGAAGGCAAATCTTTCCGTCTTTATCCACTCTGCAAAAAAAAGGAACGAGGCGTTGGATCACGTTTTGCTGTACGGGCCTCCCGGTCTCGGTAAAACTACGCTTGCGCACATCATCGCCAACGAAATGAATTCTCAGATCAAGGTGACGTCCGGTCCCGCCATCGAAAAAGCCGCGGATCTTGCCGCGATGCTCACCAATCTTTACGACGGAGACGTCCTTTTTATCGACGAGATCCACCGTCTTTCCCACGCCGTAGAGGAGATCCTTTACCCCGCGATGGAAGACTACGTGCTTGACTTCGTGGTCGGCAAGGGGCCCAGCGCAAAAAGCATCCGTTTGCCCTTAAAGAAATTTACGTTGATCGGCGCGACCACTCGCGCGGGGATGTTGACGGCGCCTTTAAGAGACCGTTTCGGCGTGATCTGCCGTTTGGAAATGTACAAGCCCGAGGATCTTGCCCGTATCGTAACAAGAAGCGCAAAACTCTTGGAGATCGGCATCGAAAAGGAAGCTGCGGTGGAGATCGCGCGCCGTTCCCGCGGGACGCCGCGTATTGCCAACAGATTGTTGAAACGCGTCAGAGATTTTTCCGAGTTTGAAAACGAAAAAACCATCACCGTCAGTACGGCAAAACGCAGTCTCGATCTCTTGGAGATCGACGATCTCGGTTTGGATCACGTCGACAGAGAGATCCTTTTGACCATCATCAAAAAACACAACGGCGGCCCCGTGGGATTGGAGACCCTTTCCGCAACCATCGGTGAGGATACCACCACCATTGAGGACGTTTACGAACCTTATCTGATTCAATTGGGCTTTATTGCCCGCACGCCGCGCGGAAGAGTTTGCCTTTCCGGCGCGTATAAGCACCTTGGTTTTAAGGTGCCGCCCGCAAAAGAGGCGTTTTTGGAACAAATAGAAAAAACGGTCGACCCCAGCGATGAAAACAAGTGACTTTTACTACGATTTACCCGAAGAATTGATCGCCCAACACCCCGCGGAGCCCAGGGACTCTTCGCGTCTTTTGGTCATTGACCGCAAGACGGGGGAATGGGAAGACAAAGTGTTTACCGACGTTTTGGACTATCTTCACGCCGGCGACGTACTGGTCGTCAATAATACCAAGGTCATTCCCGCCCGTTTGATCGGGCATCGAAAGGGCTTTACGGGCGAGGTTGAGTTTTTGCTCCTTCGCCGTATCGATTACACCCATTGGCGTTGCATCGTTCGTCCGGGCAAAAAACTGAACGTCGGCGCGGAAGTCGTCTTTTCGGAGGAACTTTCCGCCAAAGTCACCGAGCGCGGGGAGGAAGGCGAACGCGTGGTGGAATTTATCTTCGACGGTGTGTTTGAGGATATCCTCTCCAAAGTAGGCGCAATGCCCCTTCCTCCTTATATTAAGGAGAAGCTGACGGATAATTCCAAATATCAAACGGTCTACAGCAAAGTCGACGGCTCCGCCGCGGCGCCCACCGCAGGATTGCATTTTACCGAGGCGCTTCTCGATCGCATCCGCGCAAAGGGCGTCAAGATCGTGGAGATCTTGTTGCACGTCGGTCTTTCTACGTTCCGTCCCGTTAAGGCGGAAAATATCGAGGATCACAAAATGCACAACGAGTATTACGAGATCTCCGAAGAAGCGGCAAAAGAGATCAATCTTGCCAAAACGGAAGGCAGGAGGGTGATCTCGGTAGGGACCACTTCTGTCCGCACGTTGGAGAGCGCGGCGGATAAGGTGGGGCACGTTACGGCAGGCAGCGGCAACACCGAGATATTTATTTACCCGCCCTATGAATTCAAGATCGTCGACGCATTGATCACCAACTTCCATTTGCCGGAAAGCACGCTTTTGATGTTGGTTTCCGCCTTTATGGGTAGGGAAAAGATCCTCGCCGCATACAAACACGCGGTCGAGTCGAAGTATCGCTTCTTCAGTTTCGGCGACGCTTGCTTTATCCATTAAAACGTGAGGTCAAAAG
>DMCI01000066.1:897-3729 GCA_003445835.1 Clostridiales bacterium | reverse complement strand
AACAAGATACCGTCGATCTCCGCCACCTCGGGACGATGGGTGTGCCCAAACAAAACGATATGCACATCTTCTTTCTTCGCTACGCCGAGGATGGTCATCAAACCGTATTTTACGCGTTCCTCGTGCCCGTGCGTGAGCATAACGCGCACGCCGTCAAAATCAATGATCCTGCGCAAAGGTGTTTCATCATAGCCGTCGCAGTTGCCGCGAACGAACAAAAATTTTTCGGGATACTCATATTCAAAATGGCGGATCTGCATCAAGCCGTCGCCGAGAAACACCACGTAATCGTATTCGGCAAGCGCGGTTTTCAACTGTTCTTCCGAGCCGCCGTGCAAGTCTGAAAAAACCGCTATTCTCATAACTTTCCTACGATCTCCTTCAGTGCGCGACTCCTGTGACTGACGCTGTTCTTTTCCTCTTCCGTCGCTTCGGCAAAGGTCTTTTTAAGTTCGTAAGAGTAAAAAAGCGGATCGTAACCGAAGCCGTTGCTTCCCTTCTTTTCAAAAAGGATCTCGCCCATGACCTCCCCCGTTCCGACGACGGTTTTACCATCAGGGAAACGAAGCACCATCGTGGTGACGAATTTGGCGCGGCGATCCTTCACCCCCGCCATCTCCGCAAGAAGTTTTGCGTTGTTTTTGTCATCCGAACAAGGCTCGCCCGCGTATCTGGCGGAAAAGACGCCCGGCGCGCCGCCCAATGCGTCCACCATCAAGCCGCTATCATCCGCTACGACCGCTTTGTCGGTAAAGACGGCGACGGCGTTTGCCTTAATGAGAGCGTTACCGAAAAAGTCGGGCGCGGTCTCCTCGGGATCGACCTTGATCCCCAGTTCCGAAAGAGAATAGATGCGGTCGAACTTGCCCGCCAAAATATCGGTGATCTCTTTGACTTTGTGTCGATTGTTGCTTGCGATGACAAGCTCCATATTTCCCCCCTATCACTCCGTGCGCAACGCGATGACGGGGTCCTTTTTGGCTGCGATCTTTGAAGGAATAAATCCCGCAATGAAGGAGAGGAACATACTGATCAAGACGAGAATGATACCTCCTAACCAAGGCAAACTTGCCATCCCCGAAATACCGCTCAAAGAACGGATGATCAAGCTGATGGGGATGTTGAGCAATATCGTTACGACGATGCCAAACACACCCGACATAAACCCGATACTCAAAGTCTCTGCATTGAACAAGCGGGAAATATCTCTCTTGCTTGCGCCGATCGAGCGCAAAACGCCGATCTCCTTAGTGCGTTCCAATACCGAAATATAGGTAATGATTCCTATCATAATGGAAGAAACGACGAGCGAGATGGAAACGAAAGCGATCAGTACGTAAGAAATCACGTCGATGATCCTGTTGACCGAGGACATCAAAGCGCCTACGGAATCGTTGTAGCGAATCACCTTATCGGGGTCAGTCTCTCTGACGGAATTGTTGTATTCGTCGATCAAAGAGATCAACTTGTCTTTTTCGTCAAAGCCTTTAACGAAGAATTTGATGCCCTTCGGCGAGGAAAGATCCGCCACGCCCATCGCATTCAAAAGCGCTTCGTAATCCGCTTCGGTTTCAAAATCCTCACCGGTAAGAAGGTTTTTGTCGGTGGAAGCGATCTGCTCGTTGACAAGCGCAAGCGCATTCGTCTTTTGAACGATATGCTTGGTAAGGTCGTCGGTATAACCGATGACGCCCTGCATGCTCCCTGCCGAAACGCCCTCCTTGGGACGAATGATACCCGAGATCCTGATCGTGATGCCGTTTGCCACTACGTCACGCTTCAATCGAGCGTCGGGAATCTTTACCCATTGGTTTTCGGAATTCTTTTCGTACTTTTCCGCCGCCAAGACGATTTTGTATTCTTTGCCGATAAACTCGTCAAAAGAATAACTCTTGGAACGAGCTTCGGAATTGGTCAATATATCTTCAAGAGGCATATAACCGATCGCCCACAACAAATAGTCGTAAATGCGGTTGTGGCTGTCCACGCTCAAAACGACATCAAAAACTTCATTGTCCGTTTCTTCATACTTTTTGGGCCACGATCCCGCGATCACGTCGTACTGTTGATCCAAATACTTTTGACTGGTGACAAGTTCTTCCCAAATGGACAAAGAATCCATCATTCCTTCCAGATTGTCAAAATCCGCAGGGAAGTTTTCTTTCGTAAAGGGATACAACATTTTGGCGTTGACAAGTCCGGCTTGTTCCTTATAACTGTAAATGTGGAATTTGGTATTGTAAACGTACGATATGGAATTCGTCAGTTTTTCCAACGAAGTTTTCTTCTCCGTCATCAACCAATCGTTGAAAGAGCCGAGATCGTTGCGATAGGCGTTGTCGTTGATCTTTTTGAGCAACCCGGATGCAAGCGGATTGGAATAAACGGCTTTTTCATCCGTGTAAGCCCCTTCTTTGGAAGATTCCGTCGGAGCAAACAATTCCATCAAATCTTCAAAACCGACGTTGGAGCCCTCTTCCCTGATGACGATCGGGTAGCCGGACAAAGTATCCGATTCCATTTGCGCGATATAATTGCGGAAGCCGTTGGAAAGCGACAAGATCAAAGCGATACCGATGATGCCGATGCTCCCTGCAAACGCCGTCAAAAAAGTCCTGCCTTTTTTTGTAAACAAATTGCGGATGGAAAGCGAAAACGCCGTCCACAACGACATACTGGGCTTTTTCTTGGAATGAGAAACTTCCTTTTTAAGCTTTGCCGCTTCGGCTTGATTGACTTTGAGTTCTTCCGCAGCTTCGTCCTTTTCCGCCGTAACGTTTTCTTCAAAGACAGGCTCTTGCTCCGCTTCTTCCGCAACGTCTTCGGCAACTT
>DMCI01000066.1:0-827 GCA_003445835.1 Clostridiales bacterium | reverse complement strand
AGCGGCTTCTTCCCCATCGTAAGGCATGCTGTCCGCGACGATCTCCCCATCCTTCAAACGCACGATCCTCGTGCTGTAACGCTCGGCAAGTTCGGGATTGTGCGTGACCATAATAACCAGTTTGTCTTTGGAAACTTCCTTCAAAAGTTCCATGACCTGCACGCTGGTCTCGGTATCCAAAGCGCCGGTAGGCTCATCCGCAAGGATGATATCGGGGTCGTTGACCAAAGCGCGAGCGATGGCGACGCGTTGCATCTGACCGCCGGAAAGTTGGTTTGGCAATTTGTGAAGTTGATCCGCAAGCCCAACTTTGAGAAGGGCTTCTTGGGCAAGCATACGACGATCGGACCTTTTGACGCCGGAAAGGGTCAAAGCCAATTCCACGTTGCCGAGTACGGTCTGGTGCGGAATCAAATTGTAGGACTGAAAGACAAAGCCGATGGAGTGATTGCGATAGTTGTCCCAATCGCGATCCTTATATTCCTTGGTGGAAACGCCGTTGATCAAAAGATCACCGCTGGTGTAGTGATCCAAGCCGCCGACGATGTTCAAAAGCGTCGTTTTACCGCAACCGGAATGACCGAGGATGGAAACGAATTCGCTCTTGCGGAAAGAAATGCCGACGCCCTTTAACGCACGGACTTCGGAATCACCGGAAGAATATACTTTTGTGATGTCGATCAGTCGAAGCATATCGCGCCTCCTTGCGTAATTTATCGATTTTAATATAACAATATTAAAAAGGAATTGTCAAAACATTTGGGTGGAATTTTGCCAAAATTAACAAAACTATATTCTTCAAGCGTTTGACAAACATAAAAAAACGG
>DMCI01000079.1 GCA_003445835.1 Clostridiales bacterium | reverse complement strand
TCTTTTGCCGGGACAGGTAATCCTGCGGTGCCACCCTGCTTGGCGCTTTAACGCGCCCACTCTTAACGCACAACCATGCGCTCGTTTTCTTGACGGAGATCGTACTCCGGCTTGCATACTCGGTTGACCCTTTCCGCTTTGCCCTCGGAAGCCCATTCGTCCGTGCTTTCTCTGCCGCGATCTCACCACCCGCGCGCTCTCTTGGAGTGAAGCTTACACGTCTACTCTTCTTCCTCAACGGTTTTCTTCATTCTAACACCGACAAATTGATGTGTCAAACGTTTTTTTTGAATTTTTTAAAAATATTTTTGCGGATATTTGGGGCGGAAAACGCGGGGCGCGGGGCATAAAAGGAAGCGCCCGTGCATAGGTCTTATATAAATAAAATACGGGGAGGAATAAAGAGTATGGAACAAGCCGCCGTAAAAAAAGCGCATTCGCTTTGCATCAAAGGGGAAACCACCATCACCGGCGTCACGCAAGTCGTTGCTTTGGAGGAAAGGGAAGTGCGCTTGATCGCGGGGGATAAGACGCTCGTTTTGTCGGGGAACGGGTTCAGCGCGGAAAAACTCTCGTTGGAAGAGGGCGTCTTGATCCTTTCGGGGGAAGTGACGATGGCAAAATACGCCGACAAAGCGGAAGCAAAAAGTTTGCTGAAACGCTTGTTCAAATGATCCTGACCGAGTGCGCGGTTTTCTTCGGGACGTTTTTTGCGGGGATGGGGGCGGCTGCGGTCGCTACCGTCTTTTTTGCGCTTGGCGGGGCAAGCAGGGCGGCGAGGGCTGTTTTTGACGTTTTGACGCCGCTTTTTGCGGGGGCGACGTTTTTCGTTGCGTTGTACTTTTTGACGGGAGGGGCGATCCGCTTGTACGCCGTCTTGGCGTTCCTGTCGGGCGTCGTCGTTTTTCATTTTTCGTGGAGAAAAATATCCCCCTTTGCTCGGCGTTTGGCAAAAAGGGCGGTAGTCCCTATACTCTCCCTAGAAAAAGCGGTGGAAAAGCTGTTTTTCCCGTTGACGGAGCGGCTTAAAAAGCGCCGCGAAATCAGGCTTGAAAAACGGGCGAAAAAACGCCGTTTAAAAGAGGAGATCAAAAAAGCGTCCGCCCTCAAAAAGCGCTTTGCGCATCAACGGAAACGGCTTAGCGCAAGAAAAAACGCGGAAGCGGTCGCTCCCCTTGCCAAAGGGCGTCTTTGGCAAAGTCATTGACATTGCGCGCGTTTCGCGTTACAATATGCGTATGAAAAAATACGGAGATACTTATCGTGGCTATTAAGTTTCTTACGCCGGCGCAGTTGTGGCAGGATTACGATCCGTCCGCCGCGCCGCTGGACATATCTATCGAATATACCGGTGAGTCCGACGGCGTTTCCGTCAAGGGCACATTTTTCACCGCGTTTGCGGAGGACGGGGAGTCCGTCCGCGCCTTTGCGGAGATCAAGACCGCCGTCCCATCCCCCAAGAAAGCCGTTTTGTACGTGATGAATTCCGCCGATCAAGCCCTTTTTGCGGAAGGGTTCGGCGAGCTTCTTTCCAAGGGCTTTGCCGTGATGACCGTTGACGTCAGCGGCATCCTTGACAAGGACGGCAGGGGCGCAAAGTACAGCGACGGGCTGAAGTACGCTTCTTTTGCGGCGGGTACGCCGGATAGGTTCCTCGCGTCGCCTTCGGCAAAAAATTCCCCGGTCTTTTTGTGGACCAAGATCGCAAGACGGGCGGTCTCTTTGCTTGAATACTTTTACCCCAAGGCAAAGATTGCCGTTTTGGGTGCGGGCGCCGCGGCGGATATCGCCTGGCAGGTCGCCGCAACGGATAACCGTATTTCGGGCGTCGGCGTGATGCTCGGCGACTACTCCGATCCGCCCTCGACCGAAGAGGATTCCTCCAATGCGGATAGCTATATGATGGCGATCAGCGCCAAGAGCGCGGCTCGTTTGTTGAAGTGCCCGTGCTTGATCGTCACGGCGGCAAACGCCCACGGCGGCGACGTGGAAAAAGTCAACGAGATCGCTTGTCAGCTTCGTGACGGCGTGCCCTATATGATGGTCGTTACGCCGCGTCTCAACGCGCAGATCGGCGCGGGGGATCTTGCCGTCGCTTACAAGTGGTTGGAACACATGATGAAGGGTGAATCCTTCCCCGAGATCAAGCTTTCTTCCGCGTTGCAAGAGACCGTTTTGACGTTTACCGTTTCTTCCGAAGGGCAAAAGGTACAAAGCGCGACGCTTTACTATTCCTACAACGAAGAGCCCGCGGAGTGCCGCCATTGGCACGAACTTTCAATGAAAAAGCGCGAGGACGGCACCTTCACGGCGGACGCTCCCGTATGGATGGGCGATCACGAGATCTACGCCTACGCGACGGCGACCGTTTCGGGCGGGCTTACCTATGCAAGCAAGGGCTTCGGTACCCTCGTCACGTCGGATAAGCCCTATTTGATCAGTCAATTTTTGCTGGATACCGAATCCGATCACGGGTTCTATTCGGATAATTCCAAAAACACGTATCTTTCCTTTAAGGAGGATTTCAAGGTGGCAAACGCCCCCGACGGCGTACCCGGCTTTTGCGGCAAGGGCATCCTGCGCAGCAACATTCTTTCGGAACAGGGCAGGTACGAGACGGCGACTTCTTTGCACCTCAGCGTTTATTCCAAAGAGGAAGGGGAGATTCGCGTCATTCTTTTGAAGGAAGAGGAAGGCAAGGTCGTGGAGTATATGGCAACTTGTCCGGTGGAAGAAGGGGAGTGGACCCGTCTTTCGCTTGAAGTGGACGACTTCAAGACCACCGAATTGATCCCGATGAAGGATTGGGAAGGGCTTTACAGCATAATCCTCCCCGATACGGACGATAAATATTACAACAACTTCCTTTGGATGTAACTATGTCGTACGAAAAAAAGAAAAACAGCATTTTAAGAGTTCTCGTTGAGATCGTGCTTTGTTTGATGATCGCCATCGTCTTGGTGGGCGTCGTCCAACAGTTTTTCCTTGCTCCCGTTGCGGTGGCGGGCGTTTCGATGATGCCGACCATCAATTCCGAAGGGGACAAAGTTTTCGTACAAAAAAAGTTTTTTAAGATCGAACGCGATTGCGTGGTGGTGTTTTACCGCCCAAACAGCGACGACGTCACAAGCAAAAACCCCGCCAATTCCATATCGGTATCGGAGTTTTTCAACTCGCTTCCCTTTGTGAACAAGATCCCCAACCTGACGGAGGAAAGCAATTCTTCGGCGGAGGATTACACCTGCGTGATCAAACGCGTTATCGGCATCCCCGGCGACAGGATAGAGATCCGCTACGTCTCCACGTCACAAGCGCAACTTTTGAGGAATGGGGAACTGGTCAACGACTTTTTGATGTCCCCCAAACGCCTCGGTTTCGGCGGCGTGGACGAAGGGGAATGGACGGTCGGCGAAGGGGAACTTTTTGTGCTTGGCGACAACCGCAACAACAGCTACGACAGCGAGGACTACGGCTGTATTCAGTCGTCCTGGCTGATGGGCAGGGTGCTTCTTGCCAAGATCAACGGCAAGTATAAGCGCAACATTTGAGGCGCAAGATGAAAAGGGTCTTCGTCTTGCTTTTGTTACTCGTCCTACTGCTCGGGCTTTTTTCCTGCAAGGATAAAAAGAAGCCTGCGGAGGACGTTTTTTATCAAGTGGAATTCAGTACGTCGGGGCTTCCTTACGAGGCGGCTCCGCCCGAAAAAGCTACCGTCAAAGCGGGGGAAACGCTTTCCGCACCCGTATTCAATGCAAATCCTACCGCGGGGTACGTGGTGATCTGGACAAAGGACGTTTTGAACAAAACGCCGTACGATTTTTCCGCGGCGGTCACCGAAAGCTTTACTCTTTACGCGGTGGAAGTGCCGCGCGCGTACAAGATCGTTTATTTGATCGAAAACGGACGCAACGACAGCCGCAATCCTACGTCCTTCACCAAGGCGACGGAAGAGATCGTTCTTTACGCGCCCATCCTTCCTTTTGGGTATCGCTTTTTGAAGTGGGCGTATTTTGACGACCCCGAAAGCAAGGTGGAATCCATTGCGCAGGGGACGGAAAAGGATATCGTTTTGCGCGCGGTGACCGAGCCCGTCACCTACACCGTCAGATACGACGACGCGGGGGACGTCAACCCAAACCCCACGTCATATGTTTTTGGGGAAACGCTCATTTTGCAATCCCCGAGCAAGGCGGACGGCGAGTTCCGCGGCTATACCATCAAATCGGACCCCAACGAAACGCCCGTCACGGCGCTTACCGCGGAGTTTGTCCTTCAGCATAAAGACACGTTGTTTTATGAAAACGGCGTAGACATCTTTTTGCAGGCAAATTGGGAGAAAGTATCATGAAATCTGTGATCACGGGCGCCAGCGGTGCGATCGGCGGCGCCATAGCAAAAGCCTTTGCAAAACGCGGGGACAACCTCGCACTTTTATACAACGCCAACGAGGAGTCCGTCCGCGCCCTTGCGGAAGAGGTAGCAGCGTACGGCGTGATGGTGGTCGTCAAAAAGGTCGATCTTCAAGACGCTGTCGCTACCGAAGCCGCCCTTGCGGAGCTTGAAAGGGAGTTCGGCGCGCCCGACGTCCTCGTAAACGCCGCGGGCGTCAGCGTGGTCGGACCCGTCTTTGACACCTCCGCAGAGGATTGGGACAGGGTGTTTGCCGTCAACGCGCGTTCGGTCTTTTTGTGTTCCAAGTGGGCGGCGCGTAATATGATCTACGGCGGAAAGATCGTCAGCATATCTTCGATATGGGGCTCCCGTCCCGCTTCTTGCGAGGCGGCGTACGCGGCGTCCAAAGCCGCGGTGGAAAGTTTCACCAAGTCTTTTGCAAAAGAGGTCGGCTCCCTCGGCATCACGGTCAACGCCATTGCCGCGGGGATGATCGATACCAAAATGAACGCTTGTTTTACGGCGGAGGAGAAAGCCGCTTTCGTTGAAAATTTGGCCGTCAAGCGCATCGGCACGCCCGAGGACGTGGCGAACGCCGCGCTGTTTTTGACGGGGGAGGGGGCGTCCTATATCTCAGGAGCGGTTCTTTCCGTCGACGGCGGAATGTAGGCAACCGCGAATAAAGGCGCATCTACTTTGTTGCTGATACAAAAGCGCGCAGTTACGTACGAGGAGTACGCGCCTGCGCTCTTTTTTTATCGCGTCGCGTATCTGCAACCTTTCTTCGCGGTAGCTACTGTTTTTTTTGAGCCTCGTCTCTACCGCCTTATCCGCTGTTGCTTTTTGAACACAATTTTTATAAAAAATCACAAAAATAATCGAAAAATCGGAATGTTCCCTTTTCGTGTCACCTTTTTGTCACCATTCGAATCTTACAATAATAATTAATTTAGATTACTAAAAGCATTTGTCGATGTATCGGCGTAACCGTACAGAAGTAAGAAAAGGAGATCGGATTATGGATCAGTTGAAGATGAAAAAGGTAACGAAAGTCGTTTTTGCAAGCGTGTTGCTTTTCGCGCTGGCGCTGTCGTTGATTTTTGCTCTATCGTCCTATGCGGCGACCACGGCGCGCGCCGAAGTCACGCTTTCCGGCAGCGGCACGGCGGCGGACCCCTACCTGATCGGGACCAAAGCCGAACTGGAAGAATTCCGCGACATCATCATCGGAGCCAACGGGCAAACTCAGAACCGTACGGCTTGCGCCCGCTTGACCGCGGATATCGACCTCGAGGGCAACGAGAGCAATCAGTGGGTGCCTATCGGGAACTCCGGGTACACCAACGGCGACTACAACTCCTTCCAAGGCATCTTCGACGGCGCGGACCACACCGTCAGCGGTTTGTATATCAACCAACCGTCGAAAACCTGCCTCGGCTTCTTCGGCAATGCACGCAATGCTACCATCAAGAGGCTGACCGTTCGAGGCAGCATCACCGGTCTCAGAAGGTTGGGCGGCATCGTGGGCAGCATAGGAGACTCTTACGGCAGCAACTGCACGATCTACAAGTGCACCAACGAGTGCACCATCTATTCGCCCTACGAGGGGACTTCAGACGCTACCACGGGCAACCATGTCGGCGGCATCGTCGGATACGTTTACAAAAATGGTACCGTCATCAATGCTTGCGTCAACAAGGGCAACATATCCACCGCCGTGCGCACCACCCCCAATAACAACGGCTACACGTATCATGAAGCCTACGCCGGCGGTATTGTCGGTTTCTCAATAAACGGTACGTTGACCATCAAAAATTGCGTGAACTATGGAAACATTTCAAGCGCTACGGGCGTTGCCGGTATCGTTGCGTACGCTACGGGTGAAAACTCCGTCATCACGGGTTGCTTCAACAAAGGTACGATCACCAGTAATCCTACGTGGAACGGCTCCACGCCTTCCGACTGCAAATGCGGAGGTATCGCGGGCATGACTTACGCGGATATAACCCACTGCGGCAATGAGGGGAATATCGTCGCCCACGGCAGCAACGTTGGCGGTATCGTGTCGTTCGTATATGGCGCCGACTACGAGGTTAGCTGCTGTTACAATACGGGCAATATCAGCGGCGCGACGTACGGAGTTGGCGGTATCGTGGCTCAAGGCAGCTACGTTCCCGTCACCAACTGCTACAATGCGGGCAATATTACTATAAATACGACAAGCGGAAATATCGCGGGAATCATCACCAGCGTTTATAACAGTACGACCAGTTACGTTTTCAACTACGGTCGACTGATCGAAAACGTATCGTATTCTTATAAGGCTAGAGGCGCCATAGTTGCGACTACAGGCAACGGTGCGGCCGTTAACCACGCATACTATCTGAACACCGGTTACGGCAGAGGCATCGGCTGGAATTCCAACAAGTCCGGTCCTGAGGCCGGTTGTTCCTCCACGGCTCTGACCGCGGAGCAAATGCGCAACCAAAGCAGCTTTGCGGGTTGGGACTTTGACAACGTTTGGTATATGGGTGCCGATCACCCCGAATTAAGGCACGTTCACGACTTTTCTTACGAATTGGAAGGCGACACCGTTACGGCGACCTGTGATCGTCCGTTTTGTACCGTGGCAGGCGGCGAGGTGCACAAGCTCACCCTTCATGCGCCCACCCTCGATACGGTCGGCGGTGAGGGCAGCCCCTTGGCGACCCTGGACGAAACCGAGCTGGCGAGTTTTAACGCCGCTACCGGTCTTAACGTCACGACCGCTGACATCGTGTACCAAGTGAGGCAGGGCGACGAGGTCACCGACCTCGCCGAGGCGCCCACCGCAAGGGGCGACTATACCGCAATGCTGCCTGTGAACGATCTGGTCATTCGCGTGGACTATAAGATCGACAAACCTCGTCAAAACGTCAGCGTTTCCATGGGTAGTTGGACGGAGGGCGAACCCGCCTGCGATCCCGTCCTCGTCGGCAACCTTGCCGGCTTGCCCGTCACCTATTTCTACAAAGTAAGAGGCGCTGAGGACAGCACTTATACGACGGTCAAGCCCGGTTTGGAAGGCTACTATACGGTGAAGGCAGTCGTCGCGGAGAGCGAAACTTATTCCGAGGAAGCCGTGACTGCCAACTTCTCCATCAAGGTCATCCGCACCTCCGTGGTGACCGAGGAAGGCACTCCGAATTCGGTGGTGGATAATCTGGACGAGGATCTGGCGATCTCCCTTTTGTCCGAGGAAGAACAGACTTTGTACGACGGCGGAGAATCCCTCAGAGTTTACCTTGAAGTCAAGGCGGAAAGCGAGACCACGGAGATCTCCGCAGAAGATAAGACCGCGGCAAGGGCCGCCGTGGAAGAAAGCGGCGCAAGCGAAGGAATGTACCTCGACTTGTCCCTCTTTAAAAAGATCGGTGAAAACGAGCCGACGGCAGTCCACGAATCGGAAAACGCGTTTGACATTACCGTGGACGTCCCCGAGGAATTGGCTACGCCCGATTTCGGCTATATCCGTACCTATTCTGTTATCCGCGTGCACAATGGCGTCGCAACCGAGTTGCCCACCACCTATGCAAACGGAAAGATCTCCTTCTCTACCGACCGCTTCTCGACCTACCTCATCGCTTACAGTGACAACTTCGACGAGGACGGCGACTATATCGAATTTACGACCACCGTCACGGGTGAGCTCGTTCGCTACGTCGACGATCAAAATATCGGCGACACGGTGACCGTTACCTACAAGATCACCCACAACGACGGGTTCAATTCCCTCTTGCTCATTCCCCAATACGACACGGAAGTGTTTTCTATCCAATCCATTTCCGCGAGCGAGGTCGCGCTTGGCGCGGCGACCGTTACGCAAGGGGACGGCACGAAAAAGATCCTTTTGGAAAACACCGGTGCGAAGTACGCTTCGCTTGACGGCGAAAACGAGTTTTTCCTCACCGTGACCTATTCGATCCTTGCCCCCGCGGCAGGGGAATTTGAATTCGGTCTTGACCTTACTTCCGAGGGCGAGAACA
>DMCI01000151.1 GCA_003445835.1 Clostridiales bacterium | reverse complement strand
GCGCACCAGTTGATGACGTCGATTCTCTCGCCGTTGAGTTCCTGCACGATCACGTTGATACGGCTGCCGCGCGGTCCGATGCAAGCGCCGACGGGATCGATGTTGGGGTCGTCCGAAGCGACGGCGATCTTGGTGCGGAAGCCCGCTTCACGCACGATCTTTTTAATGGTGACGAGACCGCTTTTGACTTCGGGCACGTCAAGTTCAAACAAACGACGGACAAAGTCCGGATGCGCGCGGGAAACGATGACTTGCGGCGAACGATTGTTGGTGGTGATGCGTCTGACAAGCACCTTGATCATATCGCCGACGTTGTACTTTTCGTTGCGGATCTGCTCCGAAACGGGCATGATACCTTCCATCTGGGTGGGAAGGATCTCCACGTAAACGCTGTTGGGCTCGACCTTACGGACGATGGCGTTGACGATCTCGCCGGACTTCTCGTTCATTTCGGCATAAATCTGATCCTTCTTGATGTCGGTCAAGCGTTGCATAATGACCTGTCTTGCGGTCTGCACTGCAATACGGGAAAGGTTCTTCGGGGTGATCTCCTGCGAGATGGTGTCGCCGACTTTGTAGCCGGGCTTGATCTTGCGGGCTTCTTCAAGAGAGATCTCCTTCTCTTCGTCGGTGACTTCGTCCACGATGGTCTTATAAGCAAAAACTCTGATTTTTGCCTGGTCGGGATAAAGCTTCACTTCGATCGCCGCGCTGGTCGCGTTCTCCTTTTTGTAAGCGGACGCCAATCCGGCTTCAAGAGAGGCGATAAACTCGCTCTTGTCGATTCTTCTCTGCTTTTCAAGTTCGTCAAGTGCCGCAAAAAAGTCTTTATTGATCATATTTCCTCCTAAAATGTGATATACGGTTTGGCTACCGCGATACACTTTGTTTCTATTTTCAATTCGCCGTCTTTGGTTTCAAGCGAAATGACGCCGTTTTCATAAGAGATCAGTTTGCCGACGTGCTTTTTGGCGCCCGCGATGGGAGCGTACAAAGCGACTTCGATCTCAGTACCGACCTTTTTAAGGTAATCACGCTCCGTTTTGAGAGGGCGATCCAAGCCGGGAGAGGACACGTTGAGGACGAAGGCTTCGCCCCCCGTGGGGTCCAAGTCGTCAAGGGGCTTGTCGATCGCGTTTGCGACCAGCTCCGTATCGTCCAAACTGACGCCGCCCGGTTTATCGGTATCGATATAGATCGTGAGGTGCATTGCGTCGTGTTGTTTTTGGTAAGTGACCTCGACAAGCTCGTACCCAAGGTCGTTCAGGATGGGCAAAACGAGTTCTTCCACGCGTTCTTTAACAGACATACTCCTCCGAAAAGCGCTTATTAAATTAAAAAGTGAGCCGATCAAGCCCACTTCCTCAAAAGCACCTCTACGCTTGGATTATACCACACCCGAAGCAATAATACAACTGTTTATTATAATAAAATTAACTTTTTATTCAAAAATGAATGCGTTTGCGGCGGCGATGGCTTCTTCCAAAGCATCACCCTTCTTTTCCCCTTCGTACTTCAAAGCGGCGGGCTGTAAGACGTGCACGTCATTGGAAAAGGTATAACGAAGAGGTTTTGCGATCTTGTTGAAAACCTCCAAAACAGCGCTCGGATTGACGCCGACGATCAGCCTGCCCGCGCTGAATTTCAGCAGATCCGGAATTACGGTGGAAAGACGCGGCGAAGCGTATCCCATGCGATTGGCGTACTCCGCCTTCTCGTTGTCTTCGGTAAACGCCACCTTTAGGAAGGTATGCATGTATTCCTTGATCTTTCCGTCTTCGACGGAACACATCGCCACTTCGTACGGGACAACGGCGCGTTCCGTCTTTATGGCGCGGACGGCAAGCGTCACGCCGTTCGCGGTGTGATTGACCTTTTTCGCCCTCTTATCCACCAAAAAGTCAAATCCCATTTGGTCATAAGTGACTTCATGATACTCCTTGGGGAACAATACGGAATAATTCTCGGGCGGATCGAGAGGTTTGGTTTGCTCCGCGATCGTCGAAAACGGGATCTTGCAAAGCGCGATGGACTTGACGTACATACTGTAATTGCTTGAATCCTCGCGCGCGTTCACCCTGCCTTTGCATACTACTTCCGCCCCGTTTTGAAGAGCGCCGAACTCGTCGTCCGTGTTGATAAAGACGTTCAAAAAGCCAGTCGTATCCGAAATGGAAAAGGTGTAGTAGTGTTTGAAAAACTTTTTATACTCCGCCCTTTTGCTTTCGTCGCGCGTCTTAAAGGAAAGATAATTGACTTTGCCGCAACAGACGACGTCCTCCCCTTCGCCGCGAAGCGTGGAGATATGTACGGCGGGCGCGTGCAGATCGGCAAGCTTGCCCATCATAAGCACTTTGTCGGTCACCGTGACCGTTTTGCCGTAACGCCCGGGATCCATAGCCGTTTCGGGTGAAAATGTGACCTCCGAGTCTTCCACGACGGAGAAATCAATGGTAACGTTCAAGCAATATTTTTGGTAGAAAAACTCCTTGATCCTTTTGTCGAAATCCACCGTTTGCATATAATCGCGAATGTTTTGCTGTACGGTAAAGGAAAGCGCCAATCCGTCCGAAAGATCGATGGTCACGCGGGAAAAATCGATATTGGCGGCGATCAAAGGAAAGTGCTTTGCCATATGCTCCGCTAAAGCGGAACGAATGCTTTCAGGCGTCAGAATGATCTTTTCAAACTGACAAGTCACACTGTAATCAGTACCTATCGTCTCGGAAACAGCTTTTTTGATGTTTTGGATATCTTCGTTTTTCAGTTCGTAATCAAAAACGTCCTCAGGCACGAGAAAAGTGACGGAAAGTTTTTTTCCGTTAAGTTTGACCAATCCCAAACGAAGATAATCGTATTTTCCCGGGAAGGTCTGCTTAATGACGGATAAAATGTTATCAGTCAAGGTGCGCCTCCTTTATCTCGTGCAACAGTTCTTCCAAAATGCGGTCGTTGGGAACGGTTTTGACCACTTCCCCGTGTTTGATGATCGCAGAGCGTTCCTTGCCGCCGGCAACGCCGATGTCGGCGTGTTTGCCTTCGCCGATACCGTTGACGACACAACCCATCACGGCGACGGTAAAACGTTTTTTGATATGCGCTGTGGCTTTTTTGATCTTATCTGCAAGCGACGCGACGTCGATCTCGGTACGCGCGCAAGTCGGACAGGAAATGACCTCTACGAACTCACGCCTGATCCCCGTCGCTTTAAGAAGTAGATCACCGGCGTAGACTTCCTGAACGGGATCGCCCGTGATGGAAACGCGGATAGTATCCCCGATGCCATCCAAGAGCAACGCGCCGATACCCGCGTAGGACTTGGCAAGCGCCAGATCGCCGCCACCCGCCTCGGTCACCCCGAGATGCAACGGGTAATCGGTGGAAGAAGACAGTATTCTATACGCTTCGGCGTTCATTTTGACGTCGCTGCATTTGGCAGAAACCACGATATCTTCAAAACCGAGTTTTTCAAGCAAAGCGACGTTGCGAAGAGCGCTGTCGGCAAGCGCTTTTGCGGTAAAACCGTACTTTTCAACGGAATCCTTTTCCAACGAGCCGCCGTTGACCCCAACGCGGATGGGGATGCCGTGGTCTTTCGCCGCGGCGACGACTTCCTTAACGGCGCCTTCGCTGCCGATGTTGGAAGGATTGATGCG
>DMCI01000116.1 GCA_003445835.1 Clostridiales bacterium | reverse complement strand
GATCCTTCCTATCGATGTTGAGGTCGAGCTTTTTTCCCACCATCATTTCGGCAAGCGCTTTTTCATTGGTTTCGGAAGTTTCCACCGTAGCGATATGCTCGCCCTTTCTTAAAACCGCCACGCGGTCGGAGATCTCCATAACCTCGTTGAGTTTGTGCGTAATAATGACGATGGACTTGCCGTCCTTTTTCATTTCGCGCAGGACGTTGAAGAGCGTCTTTATCTCCTGCGGGGTCAAAACGGCGGTCGGTTCGTCCAAGATCAAAACATCGGCGCCGCGGAACAGCACCTTGATGATCTCCACCGTCTGCTTTTCACTGACCGACATTTCGTGGATCAGCTTGTTGGGGTTTATCTTAAAACCGTAACGCGCACCCATTTTGCGCACTTCGGTAGCAATTTTCTTGATCGAGTAAAGGCCGTCGTCTTTGACGCCCAGCGCGATGTTTTGCGCGGCGGTAAAGACGTCCACCAACTTGAAGTGCTGGTGTACCATGCCTATTTTAAGGTCAAAAGCGTCTTTGGGGCTTTTGATCGTGACTTCCTCCCCGTTTACGAAGATCTGTCCTTCGTCGGGGAAGTAAATGCCCGCAAGCATATTCATAAGAGTGGTCTTGCCGCAGCCGTTTTCTCCGAGGACGGACAGGATCTCCCCTTTGCGAATATCCAAGTTGACCTTGTTGTTCGCTATCACCGAGCCAAACGTCTTGGTGATGTTTTTCATTTCAATAGCATTTACGTATTCCAAAATTCTTCTCCGTCGTTTTAGAACAAATTCACCTCTCGCGGAAAATCCGCGAGAGGCTGTTTTACAAGGCAACAAGGCAGAGACATGATCGCCCCTGCCTTTTGTTTATCGGTTGAACGTTTAGTTAGTTGAGAAGCGTGATGCCGTCAATATCCAAACCGAAGTAAGGTGCGGAACGATGCTTAGACTCTTTGATCGCGCCGTTTTCAACGGTCTCGTGATCAGGGGTATAAGCCGCGTCGGAATCAACGTTTGCCATATAGGAGGTAACCTTCGCACCGTTGACGGTGATGTAGTTGTCCTTAGCCACATCAAAGACATCAAGAGTGCCGGCAACAAGTTTAGCGCGAGCAGCAACGATAGCTTCGATGGTGCCTTCCGCCATAACGTCGCCGTTTACGCCGGTAAGAGCAACGGAGCCGTCCTTCAAGGTTCCGACGTAATCGGTAACGATCGCTTCGCCCTTAACGGTCTGAGCGATGATATACTTCACGTACGGAGTCCAGTTGATGCGGCTGGAAACGATGAAGGTCTTGGGGCAGGAATCAATGGTGCTGCCGTTGTAGGAAACGTTGGGAACACCCGCTTCTTCGCAGGCGGAAGGAGCTCCCATGGAGTCAGCGTGTTGGCTGATCAAAGCGCAGTGCTTGTTGTTAATGAGGTTCTTAGCAGCCTCGTTCTCCTTGACCACATCGTACCATTCACCGGTGAACTGAACGTCCATGGTGACCTGCGGGCAAACGCTCTTCGCGCCAAGATAGAAGGAGGTGTAACCGGACTTAACTTCCTCGTACGGATAAGCACCGACGTAGCCCATCTTGTAGTTCTTATCGGCATCGGCTTTGTCCTTGTTCATCTCGTTGAGCTTCATACCTGCGGCAATACCGGCAAGGAAGCGACCCTCATAGATAGAAGCGAACGCGTTGTGGAAGTTTGCTTGGTTCTCGGTGTGAGCGGTGGTGCCGGTCGCATGGCAGAACTGAACGTTGGGGAATTCCTTTGCGGCTTGGAGCATAAAGGGCTCGTGACCGAAGGAGTCCGCGAAGATAACTTTGCAGCCCTGGTTTACAAGATCCTTTGCGGTATTGTAGCAAACGACCTTCTCATCGATACCGGTCTTGATGATGAGTTGACTCTCCGCCATACCGAGTTCCTTCACGGCAGCCTTAGCAGCGTTGATGAAGTTGAGGTCGTAGGTCGAGGACTCGTCGTGCAAGCAGATCATACCGATCTTGAAATCAGCGGGGACGGTCAAGTTGGAGTAATCCGGGGTCTCGAGCTCGAGAGCGGGGATAGCAACTTCTTCAGCGTCCTTGATCTTTTTGCCGCAAGCAGCAACGCCTGCCACAACGGTCAGCACGAGTGCAAGAGCCAAAATGATGGTGACTAATTTTTTCATGTTTTCCTCCCTTTGCCTTTTCGGCTTTTTATTCAAATTTTATATTGCCCGCACGCAGTTCCTTTATACGTGCGAGTGAATATACTTTTACGCCCCTTTGCTCAATAAGCGCCCTGCCGCCCTGCTCTTCCTTCTCGATAGCCGCGACGAAGCCGACCGCCGTCGCCCCCGCCTGCTCGATCAAGGAAAGCAGACCCATCGCCGCATTGCCGCTTGCGAGGAAGTCGTCCACGATCAGCACCTTGTTACCCGCGGAGAGGTACTCCTTGCTGACCAAAACGACGTTTTCCGTCTTGTGGGTAAAAGAAAAGACGGGAGCCGTATAGACCCCGTCCGAGATATTGTAGGATTTGTGTTTTTTCGCAACGAGCACAGGGAGACCCATTTTGACGCCCGCAGCGTAAGCAATGGAAATGCCGGACGCCTCCACGGTCAGAATGAGATCGGCCCCGCACGAAACGAACTCACGCGCGATATCCGCGCCGAGTTCCGCGATCAGGGCAGTATCCAAGCGGTGGTTCAAAAAGCCGTCCACCTTCAGAATGCCTCCCTCGAGCACCTTACCTTCATTCAAGATCTTGTCTTCCAGTAATTTCATCGCGTTCTCCCGCATCCCGCAAAAGAAATTAAAAAGCAAGTTAAAACCTTTAACTTGCCTGCCAATAAACTACCTTCCCAAGAAGCTTTGTTCTGTCAATAGTCGCACTTGTGGCTGTGCGGTAGAAACTCAAGGGCCATTCATCCTTGATTATATTGGCAAATATTCTTTTGTTGGTTTTATTTTACCGCACCCGAACAAAGAATGTCAAACAATCGCACGAGGGTAACATAAAATTTTTTTGACAAAGTTTTCCATCGCCCCCAAAAAAATCTATGATTTTTTCGGGGAATTTTTCCCGTCTGCCCGTTTTT
>DMCI01000016.1 GCA_003445835.1 Clostridiales bacterium | reverse complement strand
CGTAGGAGCGTCGTCCAAATCATAGACGCCCTCCGTCGTGCCGTATTTGATGACTGCGCCTGTTTCAGGATCGTTTACGACGATAGAGATTGTGTGTTCTTGTCCGTCATATTCACCGACAAAACCTGTGATTACAACGTCCATTGTCTTTGTCCAATGCGCAAAGAGTTGCGGCTTTTCTTCATTGATGTTCCAAATACGGTCGGTTGCAGAGCCGTCCGCATTGATATATTGATTTCCGCCCTCTTGTGCGTCGAAATAACCGACAAAGTCATAGCCTTCGCGAGTCGGCAATTGTTCAATTGCAGAAAGCGGAGCATCATAAGTTGCCGTAATTGGGTCATCCAACCCTTCAAGAGTGACTGTGTATTGTTTTGGTGTTGCGCTGATTGCGCCAAAATCACTGTCTATGTCGATATGTTCTATTGTGTCGACAAGGTACAACGCGCCTGCTGTATTGGATTCACCATCAATCAATGTCCATCCGTCTTGTGCATTGTAGCCAACGGAAAGCGTCGCATAGGCATAAACTTGTGAATCAAAAACAAACTTGCTGTTTGCATTGACAAGATCTGTTCCGTCATCTTTTGCGGACAACTTGACCGTGCTGACGCCCGTCCCTGCGGAGATACCTACGGCAAAATTGCCCAACTCAGCATTAATTGTGCCGAAATCGTATTGAAGGTCTTCTTCTTCGTCAGACGCAATGTCGACCATAACTGATTTTCGGAAGACTCCATCGCCAACATAATGATCGCCACTGGTGAGTGTCCAGTCTCCAACCGGAACATAGCCTCTTTCCAAAACGATATATGCATTCACGTATTGGCCGTTTGTAAAAGAAGTTCCACTAGGCTTTGCGGAATCGGAACCAGGAGTTGCATTGGTATTTGTGCTCAAATACACGCTTTTCACACCCGTACCTGCAGCAATATATGCCTTGTACTGTTTCCCGTACCAAACTGCTCTCGGGCTGACGGCAGAGTCAATCTGCCACTTATAAGAAGTTGCTTCACCATTTGAATTATACACATCTATAACAGAATAATTGGTAGGATGAGTGGCTTGATATCCCTGGAAAATATATCCTGGTTTTGATGGGACAGCAATGGTACCAGGTGCAGGCTGATCATACGTCATCGTCACACCGTCATCGCCTCCCGTTCCGCCTCTCTTGTCAAAAGTGACGTCGAAGGTCTTTGCGGACCATTGTGCATAGAAGCTGCTTATTGAACTATCGATGATGGCGTTGACCTGTGCCGCTGTCAGTGTTACGCCGGAACTGTCGCCGTACGTTGTGCCTGCGCCGTCTACTGCGGTATTATAATTTACAAAATTATAGCCTGTTTTTGTGATAGCGGGAATGGTTTTCGCCTGACCCCAATTTAACGTTTCATAACCTTTACTTATAGAGCCATCCATCTTATACAAATTTTTGGTTTTCGCTTCAGCATTTATAGTTCCAAAATTAATATTCTGTGAACTAACTTTTTGTTCTGCGACACGATAAATTGCATTTTCTTGGTTGGCGGTGCCATCGATAAGCGTCCAATTTGCGCTGTTGGGCTTTCTGTATCCAGCATTCAGCTTGACAAAACCATAGACATACGAGTCTACGTCAAATTTGGTTCCGCTTGCAGAACCGCTTGTAGCACCTGAACTAGTCGAAAGGAACGCTTCCTTTATGCCCGTGCCCGCCGTGATACTTACAGAATAGGCCGCGTTATTGAGCGTTATTGAAAGCGAAGTCACCGCAATATTGTTGTCTCTTGCAACTTTACCGCCTGTATAAATGGTATTTCCACGATCATCAACATCGCCATCATATATTCTAAATGTAATTTTATCGCCACCTGTTAGATTGACTCCTTTATAAGTGCCTCTATGATATATTGGAGAGTTTGTGACACTATAAGTATTTCCGCTTTGCGCAGAAATACCTGAATCAGGATAATCATATCCATATGGGTTTTTATTCCCCTTTTTATAAATTGAATACTGAATTCTGACCGCTGCCGTTGTCGTTATTGATAGGGTAAACGATTCGATTGTTTGGCCACTAGGAACAGCATATTCTAAAGCGCCAGTACTTACCCATGAACCTGAATCATAGCAGTAGCCGACACCTAAGGTGTTGTCTGTATAGCGTTTAAATCCATTCCCATTCCATTGACCTATTGTTACTTTATTTGAGTGATCACTAGCACTCCATGTCCAACTTCCACCCGCAAGTTGACTGAGACTGATGGACGACGCCGCGGAAGCTTCCGCCACCTTATCAGGACTTGCAGATAGTACGGTGGTCGTGAGAATCGCAAATGCAAACATCACGATAAGCAACACGATGAATACTGTTGACTTTGATTTGAAAGCTTTTTCCATATGTACCTCCAAACGTTTTTGAGTTTACTGTTTCTACTGTACGACTGTATCTTTTAATATGAAAAGACACTTTTATGTATTGTATCAAAACAACTGCCACAAATGTGCCACAGAACGCCTGCGATCGGGAATTGTTTTCGGAAAAGACAGCTTTCAATCGAACCGGTTCGCTTGGCGTATTGTTTCTTTGCCGGGCTTTTGACCGGTTCCTCTCTCAGCAACAGGGATTTCTCTTGCAAACCGTATTCCCGTCTGTCACCTTTTCCTTTCGAGCAACGACGCTGTTTGGCACCTCTTCCATCTTCGGATGGGGATTATATCCGATATCCGCGAAGCAGACGCCCAAGCCGTATCCCGTCGCATCACAGAGATAACGATCTCTGCTTTCGGGCACAATAACGTTCTCCTTATATATAGGATACCGTTGTCGTAGTCCACGGAGTCCCATTTTAGCATAGAGAAAAGGAATAAACAAGATGGCTGTTGATGCGCACTTTACCTCTCGGCATTCCTTATCCGCCTCAAAAATCGTAAGCAATTTTATATAAACCACTTGACAAATTATTTATTTCGTCATACAATAATTGCGAAAACAGGAGGCTCTGCAATGAAAAAGAATATCTATTCCTTGGTACTGTCCGAAAACGTAATTGCTGCGGTGGATCGCTTAGCATATGAACGCCACACGAACCGCTCCAACCTTATCAATCAGATCTTAGCAGAATACGTCTCGTACGAGACCCCGGAGAAAAGGATGCAAAACGTATTCGATCGTATGCAAGCCTTGCTCGGCAGCGCCTTTCAACCATTGGAAAGCACATCGTCTACGATGACCCTGCGTAGCGCCCTCAGCTACAAATACAACCCGACCGTTCGATATCAGGTCGAGCTGTATCGTATGCCGCAGGTAGCCATCGGCGAATTGAAAGTTTCCATGCGCACCCAAAGCGCCACCCTCTCCTTGCTCGTGATGCAGTTCTTCAAACTGTGGATCAAGATCGAGAAAGAGTATCATCCCGACAGTGTCGCTACGATAACGGACGGAAGATTCATCAAGCGTTTCGTAACCGAGACGTTAGACAGCGAGATCGTTGCCGATGGAATCTCCGCTTACGTTGACGCATTCGATCACGCGCTGAAAACTTTCTTCTGTTATCTGGACCAACCCGAGATTGCGGAAGCAAATGTGGAAAAAACTTACGCCAACGCAAATCTCCTGTTTTAATCTCAAAAAAGGAGCCCCCTGACGGGGGTATGGTGAAAGAGCTATGAATATGCAAAAATTGACACAAAAAAGTATTGAAGCGCTCACCACCGCTCACAACATCGGCGTAGAGCGCCACCACCAAGCAATCGGACAAGAACACTTGTTGCTTGCCCTTCTTGATGCCAAAGAAGGTCTGATACCCGAACTGTGGCACAAGATGGATCTCTCTACGGAAGACACTGCGGGCAAAGTGCGCGGCGAACTTGAAAAATTACCTCGCATAACGGGTTCTTACGATCCCGAACGGATCTATTTGACCTCTGCCCTAAATGCCGCCCTCACTGCGGCAGAATCACGCGCGCAAACGATGAAAGACGATTACGTATCGGTCGAGCACCTCTTATTGGGGCTTATCGACTCTGCGCAAGCCAATATCAAGAAGATATTCGGTGAGATCGGGTTGACCGTCAACAAATTCTTGCAAGTTCTCAAAGAAGTGCGCGGCAATGCCCGTGTACAGGGAGACAACCCGGAAGAAACCTACGACGTTTTGCAAAAATACGGACAAGATCTGGTGGAATTGGCAAAGCAACAAAAACTCGATCCCGTGATCGGCCGTGACGACGAGATCCGTAACGTGATTCGTATCCTGTCGCGAAAGACCAAGAACAATCCGTGCCTGATCGGTGAGCCGGGCGTCGGTAAGACCGCCATCGCGGAAGGACTCGCCCTGCGTATCGTAAAGGGGGACGTGCCGGATAATTTGAAGGGACGCAAACTCTTTTCGCTCGATATGGGCGCGCTTGTCGCAGGAGCAAAATTCCGTGGCGAATTCGAGGAAAGACTGAAAGCCGTCTTGAATGAAGTTAAGTCTTCGGATGGAAACATCATCCTGTTTATCGATGAATTGCACACCATCGTAGGCGCAGGCAAATCGGATGGCGCGATGGATGCGGGCAACCTGCTCAAGCCGATGCTCGCGCGAGGGGAATTGCACTGTATCGGCGCAACGACTTTGAACGAATACCGAAAATACGTGGAAAAGGATCCTGCTCTTGAAAGGCGTTTCCAGCCGGTCATGGTCGGTGAGCCGAGCGTGGAAGACACGATCTCCATTCTTCGCGGACTGAAAGAGCGCTACGAAGTCTACCACGGCGTAAAGATCCAAGATCAAGCATTGATCGCCGCGGCAACTTTGTCTCACCGCTATATCTCCGATCGTTTCCTCCCCGACAAGGCGATCGACCTCGTTGATGAAGCGTGCGCTTTGATCAAGACCGAAATAGATAGTATGCCTGCCGAGATGGATAGCTTATCTCGAAAGATCATGCAACTGGAAATCGAAGAAGCCGCCCTTTCCAAAGAAACGGATAAACTCTCGCAAGAACACCTCAAGCAGATCCGTGAAGAACTTGCCAACGATCGTGAGCGATTTGCGGGCATGAAAGCCAAATGGGACAATGAAAAGCAGTCTATCGGCAAAGTGCAATCTTTGCGTGAAGAGATCGAACGGGTGCGCGCGGCGATCGACAAGGCCCAGGATGAATACGATCTTGGCAAAGCCGCCGAACTGAAATACGGACGCTTGCCCGCCCTTCAAAAGGAATTGACAGAGGAAGAGGAAAAAGCCGAGCACAGCACCAATTCTCTCTTGCACGACAGGGTCACAGAGGAAGAGATTGCTCGCATCGTTGCTCGTTGGACGGGGATCCCCGTTGCAAAACTGATGGAAGGCGAACGGGACAAACTGCTCCACTTGGACGAAGCTTTGCATCAGCGCGTAATTGGACAGGACGAAGCCGTCAACAAGGTCGCGGATGCTATCCTGCGTTCACGCGCCGGCATCCAAGATCCTCGTCGTCCGATTGGGTCTTTTCTGTTTTTGGGACCCACAGGCGTAGGCAAGACCGAGCTTGCAAAAGCGCTGGCTGCCACCCTTTTTGATGACGAACACAACTTGATCCGTATCGATATGAGTGAGTATATGGAAAAGTATTCGGTATCTCGTCTGATCGGTGCGCCTCCGGGCTACGTAGGCTACGATGAGGGCGGACAGCTGACTGAAGCAGTGCGCCGTAAGCCCTACTCCGTGGTGTTGTTCGACGAAGTGGAAAAAGCGCATCCCGACGTTTTCAACGTGCTGTTGCAAGTTTTGGACTACGGGCGCATCACCGACAGCCAAGGACGCACGGTGGACTTCAAAAACACGATCTTGATCTTAACCAGCAACCTCGGATCGGACGTCATCCTCGATGGCATAGACGAATCGGGCGAGATCTCCTCGGAAGCACGCGAATCCGTCAGCAAATTGCTCAAACGCAGTTTCCGTCCCGAGTTCCTGAATCGTTTGGATGAGATCGTCTTCTACAAACCGCTGACACGCGACAATATCAACGGCATCGTGGACCTGCTGATCGCCGATCTCAGACACCGCTTAAGCGAAAAGCAACTGGACGTGGAGATCACTCCCGCCGCCAAAGATAAGATCATCCGCGAAGGCTACGACCCCATCTACGGCGCCAGACCGCTCAAGCGTTACTTGCAAAGCAAGGTCGAGACGCTGCTTGCTCGCGCCATCATCAGTGAAGACATCGCACCTGAAACCACGTTGGTCGTGGACGTCAAAAATGAAGAACTTTGCGTAACGCAACGTCGTTCTTAAAACCTAACGTAAAGAAGGGATCGCTCGTTTGGGCGATCCCTTTTTCACTCATTCGGATTTCGTTGTCAGCACGATCAAAGGCAGCATGATCCGACCGCAAGCCGAAGACTCGTGCATCGCCCCGTTTTCAGATCCAATCCTCCACCTTTTCTTTTGCGCCGTTTACAGAAGATCCCCAAATAGCAAGCCCGGGTTCCACGGTTGCGCCTTTGCAGAGCTTTTTAAGCTCTGCGGGAACGCTTGCCAATCCCGATCCTTCGTGCGTGGTGAAAGGACGGACGATCTTTCCTTCCCAGTCCAGATTTTCAAGAGCAGTCACCATCGGTTGCGGTAAATATCCCCAGTATACGGGACCGCCGATATAGACGACTTCGTAATCTGCGATGCTTCCGACGGGTCTGACGATCTCGGGACGCGCCTTTGCGTTGATCTCTTCCTTCGCTTCGGAAATGCAAGTCATGTATTCTTTAGAGTAGGGTGTTTTGCGTTCCACTTTGAACAAGTCCGCTCCCGTAATATCGCGGATGTATTCGGCAATGACTTCGGTATTCCCTTTTGTGATATACTTCATAGCGCCGTTAAAATAGTTTTCATCGGCGCGGGAAAAGTAAATGACGATACTCTTTTTGTTTTTATAATCGGATCTTGTCATATTCGCTCCTTATTTTTCATAGTTCGGACGCCACGCGGAGAATGCATCCAGCTGCGATTGCGTACGATGATAATACCTCTTTTCCTTATTAAGTTTTGCGATCTCGGTCATTTCCTCTTGCGTCAATGCAAAATCAGAGATATCGAAGTTGTCCGCGATATGCTTTTGGTTTTTGCTTCCGGGAATGACGATGAAACCCATGTCAACGTGCCAGCGAAGGCAAACTTGCGCAGGCGTCTTGCCGTATTTCTCGCCGAGTTTTTTGAAGATCGGCTCCTCAAGCAAGGTTTTGTCGCCGTGCCCCAATGGATACCAGCTCATTAGTTTAATATCGTGTTTGTTTAACAAAACGCGAAGTTCGTCTTGCGGAAAATACGGGTGAGCTTCCACTTGCATGACTTGCGGTACGATCTCGCAATGCGCAAGCAGATCTTTTATATATTCTCCCTCGAAGTTTGAAATGCCGATTGCTTTGATCTTACCGTCTTTGTACGCTTTTTCAAGGTTTTTGTAAGCGTACAGGTAGTCTTTACAAGGTTGATGCAAGAAGAGAAGATCAATGTAGTCCACCCCCAAACGAGCAATCGTTTCGTCCACGGCATTATCGTTAAGGTACTCGCTTGCCCAAATCTTTGTGGAAAGGAATATCTCTTCTCTTGCCACGCCACTGTCCTTTATTGCCCTGCCGACGGCTTTTTCATTGACGTAGGCGTTGGCTGTGTCGATCAGACGATACCCGATCTTTAACGCCTCCGACACAGACTGATACGCCTCGTTGGGAGTAAGCATATAAGTTCCTAAACCGATTTGAGGCATTTCCGTATTATTGTTTAATTTCATAATGAAAATCTCCTTTTTCTTTTTTCGGTACAGCACAAGGTTCTTGTGTTTTGAAGACGATATATTTCGCTTTTATATACCGCCCTCGCGTTTATTCACACCTGTTGCTTTTTAACCACGATTGTATTATACTATAAGCGTGCAGGTTTTTACCACCACACGTCTATCGCAAGTGTGTACTTATGCACGAATTTCTAAAAAGTGAGAATAAAATGATGGCAAATGTCGACCCGAGAGTAAAAAGAACCAAGAAAATGTTCAAAGACGCATTAAAAGAACTGATGCTCGTACACGACGACCATATGGACATCACCGTCAAAGAACTGTGCGAAAAGGCGGGACTCAACCGCAGAACTTTTTATTTGCATTACGAATCCATCGACGACGTCCTTTTGGAGATCCAAGAAGACTTTACGCAGGAGTTTTACGAGGCGACAAAGCAGTATGATCATATAAAGGATATCGAGCCGGTCATTCGAGCCTTTTTTGACCTTCACGAAGCCAACCCGATTTATGCGAAGATCATTCTTTCCCCCACGCAAGATTATATCCGTGAAACGTTGCGCTCCCGAACGGTCAACGCACTTGATAAAAGCGACAAATTGAAAGGCATCCGCCATTACGACGTCATCACGCAAAACATCATTGAACAGTTTTACCATATGACGGTCGTTTCCGCCTATCGCGAATGGGTTCGTCAAAAAAGAATCATGCCCAAGGAGCAAGTGATAAAATTGACGGCAAAGCTTGTGGCAAACGGTTTGAATTCCTTGTAATGCTTTATTTATCTTAATAACGATAAAAGGAGGTACAAACACATGAAAAACGTCGTCTTGATCGGGATGCCCGGATGTGGGAAAAGTACTTGCGGCGTGCTGGCGGCAAAGGCTCTTTGTTTGGATTTTAAGGATACCGACCTCCTCATTCAACAAAACGAAGGAATGCCGCTTCAGTCCGTCATCAACCAAAAAGGCAACAAGTATTTTGCTTTGGCGGAAGAAAACGCCGTCCGCAACACCTGTTTTGAAAACGCCGTCGTCGCCACCGGAGGCAGCGTAGTTTACTCCGATAAAGCTATGGCGTATCTGAAAGAAAACGGGGTTGTAATCTACCTGCGCATATCGCTTAAAACGATGTTGCAAAGAATATCGAATATGTCCACCCGAGGCATACTTTTGCGAAACGGCGAAAGCATTGAAGAGATGTTTTCCGAAAGACAATCGTTATACGAAAAATACGCCGATTTCGTCATCGATTGCGACGAAAAAGAAATAGAAGATACCGTTTTGAATATTGTGCGCGTTGCGTCCGAAATTTAATTTTGCCTTTATTAATCAACCGCCGCACTTTAAAACTTTTTGAATTTTATTAATGGCTCAGCAAAAACCCATGCTCGGTTATACAAAAATTCCTCGGCTTGCGCAAAGGAATTTTTGTTTTTTTGATATGAAATCTTTAAGCGAATTTGTTTGGATCCAGCATTTTGATGACTTTTGCCGGATTACCGACCGCCACAGCACAATCGGGAACGTCTTTTGTCACGACGGCGCCCGCGCCGACGATTGCGTGTTTGCCGACGGAAATCCCGGGCATAATGGTTGCCCCTTTGCAAAGTTGTTCAAGTTCGGCGGGAACGCGCCCGAGTCCGGAACCTTCGTGCAAAGTGTGTTCAAGCCAAGACCCGAAACAAAAAAGCATCCAAAAGTCCGTATCGTTTTTGAAAAGCGATTTTTATCCCGCTCTGTGAACGGTACCGCCGACCAGCACGATCATTTTGACCGCTTGCAGGGAATACTCCTGCAGATGCACGTTCAACGTTTTGTCAAGCGAGCCTTTTGCCAGCAGTTTTACCCGCCCGACGTCGGAGGGGATCAGATTTTTTGTCCGAAGCGCTTCGACGTTGACCGTGTCACCGTCTTCAAAGTGTTCGGACAAAACGTCAACGTGGACGACGCCCCTTTTTCCTTTGTGCTTTTTGCCGTCGACGTCATCTTTTATGTAGATTGCCGCATCCTCATCCGTCATGCTTCTTTCCGCCAAAGTAACGTCGACGAATTTGAACAAGGCGCGATCGTTTTCCACCGGCCGCGCGATCTTGCTTTTGATCTTTTTGATCAGCACTTTTTTCAACAAGGCATCGCTGTTTTCATACGAAGAGGAGCATTCCGCGCCAGGCGTTTTGCCTTTTACCAAACCGAATTTTTGCGTGACCATAGCGATAAGTTCTTTTGCGCATTCACATCTGCGAGCGTTGCGGATGCGGTACATACAAGGCACGGCGGCGTACCGAGTGGACGGGCAAAGTTCGACCCTGTATTTTGAACCTTTCAGTTCTTTCATATCCAACGCAAAGTACAAACAAAGCGTCCCGTTACGCACCGAGAATTTGGCGATTTGATCCTTGCCGAAGTTGAAGGACTCGTAATTCCACGATATCCTGCTCCGAATGCCTTTGTAGGATAATATTTCGTTTTTCAATTCATTATAATAGGATGTTGTTTCATCGTTTGAGCAAATCAGTTTTGCGGCGAAGGATTTGATGGATCGGATGCGAAAGGCGACATCGGTTTCCGTAAAGAAGACGGCGTCTTTGGCGCCCTCCTCTTTTCCCACGAAGTCCGACCTCGTTTTAAGATCAATCTCCCGCATCTCTTTTGTTTTTTTATTGGTTCGCATCACGATCCTTCCTCCTTGACAAAAAACGGTATGGTTTTAAACCCATCCTCGCTTGTCGACCTTTTCAGCAAACGCTTATGCGCGCATTTTATCATTCTTGCTTGCATTGTAACATCCTGTGCGCAACAAAAGTGCAACACCGGGAACGAACAAAATTTTTATATAAAAAAGGACTTCAAATGAAGTCCTTATTTTTTTGATCCCCGATAAAATCGGTCGGTATCGTTTTAAGTGACGTTTGAAATCGCCGAAGCGTCACGGATCATTGCGACAGTTTTTCCTTTTTCTTCCTTTTCAACACGTTGATCACGATGAGGGCGACGATGCCGGAAACGACCGCCATCAAAATGACGTAGGCAAGCAAGATCAAACACGCCAAACACTTAAGAGCAAAATCAAACGTAAAAGAAAAGATCAAAAAGCATCCGACAGCCATCCCGTGTCAATTAAATTGACAGCAATTGAAGATGGTTGTACAATACAAAGTGCTTACGGCAAAGGAGAAACTTATGAAAAAAGTGCTTACCATCCATCCCGACGCGTTGTACGATTCGGAATACCTTGAAACCACCATCGAAACGGACGATTACGTTGCGCCCGAGCTTGCTCTTAAAGGCGAGTACAAACACCAAAAAGGCGTGACCGTCATCACGGCGGTCGGGCGTGAGATCATCATCGAAAACTGTTTTGACAACACGCTCAGACTGCGCATCACGCAGCCCGGCGGTACGGTGGATAAGACGGTGACCGAGCGTTTGGGACTGATCAAGACGGATTGGGAAGCCCTGCCCTACGAGTATTCTCTTGAAAACGGCGTGATCCGTTTCTCCAACAAAAAGTTGACCCTCGTCTACGATATGAACACCAACGAATTTGAGTTTTTGACGGCGGGCGGCAAAACTTTGATCAAAACCAAAAACGGCGGCGCAAGGTTCACCACCCTCCCCGCCGAGTACTCCGGCATGCGCAGTTATACCGAGTTCGAGCGCATCGACGGCGAGCGTTACTCCGGCTTCGGCGCCCGCATTTACAAGGTGGATAGGACAGGAGAATCCGCAGATATTTTTGCGGAGAAAGGCGGCGCACGCGTGGGCGACTACGGCGGCTTCCCCATCCCGTACTTTTTAAGCTCGGCGGGGTACGGCTTTTTCTTCAACAACCCGTGGCCGCACGTCTACTTCGATATGGCAAAGACCGACCCAAACGAATGGTTTTTGAGCGCGCCCGGCGGCGACTACGACATCTTCGTTTTTTGCGGCAACACGTCCGAGATCACAAAAAGTTACGCCAAGATCGTGGGCACCAACCAGTTTCCGCAAAAGTGGCTGATGGGCTACTGGTGCAGCAGTTTGAGTTTTGAGCGCGCGCAAGGCGCTATTGACGACACCACCCGTATGCGCAAAGAAGGTTACCCCTGCGAAGCCATCGTCATCGACGGCCCGTGGCGCGGCGGCGTCAACTTCATCCGCGATTACTCCAGCGGCTGGGGCTACCCCTCGGACGACTACAACTGGCACCCCGACTTCGGCGACGGCGTGGGGATGATCAAGAAGCTCAAAAAAGAGAACATCAAAACCGTTTTGCACATCAATTCCTGCGCGTTCAAGCCCTCCACCGCCATCCCCGCGATCGCGCAAGGGTTGCTTCGTCAGGCAAAGACCGAAACGGTGCCCGACGTGGCGACGAAGCGCGGCATCGAATACTACAAGACTTTTTTGGTGCCCCGCATCAAAGACGGCGTCATCCAATGGTGGACCGATCACTCCGACCGCGTCAGCGGCGAGGTTTTGCCCGGCATTCCGTCCAGAAACCTGTTTGGCCCGTTGTGGAACAGAGCCATCTCCGATATTATGGCGGAAAACGGCGTCAAAAACCATATGTCGCTTTCCCGCGGGGGCGGCATCGGCAGTCAAAAGTACGCCCTTCCCTGGGCGGGCGACACCCAATTCGGCATCCATCGGTTTAAGGAAGACATCTGGTACGTCATCAACGCCGGTATGGCAGGCTTCACCCTCTGCGGATACGACCTCGGCGGCTTTATGCGCGGCGACCGCAAGGATCTTGCCCCCGACGAAATGCAGTTTGAGATCAACAACATCGCAAGGCGTATGTGCCAAAGTATGATCTTCTGCCCGATGCCCCGTATGCACAACGGTGAAAATTCCTCGGCGAAATGGCCCTGGAACTGCCCCGAAGAAGCGCGAGAGCTTTACCGCGATTGCCTGCAATTCCGTTATCGCTTTATCCCCACCGTCTATTCCTACGCCATAAACGGCGCCAAGACGGGCGAGCCCATCATCCGCCCGCTGTTTTACAACCACACCGAGGATCTTAAGCTTTACGCCGTGGACGACGAGTTCTATCTCGGCGAGCATATCCTCGTAGCCCCCGTGACCGAAGCGGACGTCCAAGAGCGCGCGGTGTACCTGCCTGCGGGCGACTGGGTGAACCTTTGGACCAAGGAGCGTTTTGCGGGTGACAAAAAGATCACCGTTTCCGCCCCGATGTTTCAAAAGGAAGGCTTGCCGATGTTTGTCAAGATCGGCGGCGGCGTGGCGTATCAGCCCGATTGCCAAAGTCTCGTTGACGCCCTTCCCCGCAAACTGACCGTCGAGCTTTACGCGAAGGACTACGCGGAACTGGTGCTGAACGAAAGCGAGACCGTCACCAACCGTTTCGCCTGCAAGAGGGTCGCGGACAGCTTTGAGATTTACGCCGAAAATAACGGCGACTGCCCCCGCGATTACGCCATCGTCGTTTTCGCCGACGGTCAAAAATATTACGCGGAATTCTGCGTCAAAGCAGGCGCGACCGCCCGCAAAACGGTCAAAGCCTAACGAGAGCCCGACCGCGCCGCCGACAAAAACGCATATCCCGCATTTTACCCCAAAACAAAAGGATCTTGCACAAATTTAGGCAAAATCCTTTTTTGTTGCCTCGTAAAAAAATGATAGTCAACCCGCCATTGTCAAGCACGTATTTGATAAATTTTCAAAAAACGTTGACAAAGGGTTGATTTTATGGTATATTGTGATCGTACAAGTGAAGATTTCGGCAAACCCGAGGAAACTCGGCGACGCAAAGCTATAGGGCCTCGCAAGTGGCAGCCAGTTGCACACCAACAAATTTTCAAAGAGGGAGTTTGTGTTTATCTTTGAAAAGGTGTCCCAAAACCGCTGCCCAAAGTTTGGCCGGCGGCTTTTTTACAAGTACATCGGACCCGAATAAAGCCGCCTCTATTTAGGAACATAATCGAGAGGCATAAAACATTTTAATACCTGTCCTTTTCTTAAAGAAGGTTGCGGAAGGTCCGCGACCTTTTTTATTACGCCGAGGGACAATATTCCCCCCTTCTTTGATCTTTGACATTTTGCGTTTTCAGCCGCATTTTACAAAGAAATGGAAGTCTAACTATCAAAAATCACATAAATTATTGAAGAAAATATCAAAAAGATATAGCAGATATAGCAAAAAATATTTGCCAGGCGCACGGGCGTACGCGTATAATAAAAAGGTCAACGAAGTTTTTCTTGCAAAATCAATACGTCAAACAATCTATAGAAAAGGGAGATTTGTTATGAACAAAAAACTTGCGATCATCGTAACGTTCGTACTGTTGCTTGTGCTTACTTTCAGCCTTGCCGCATGTAAAAACGAACAAGAGGTCCCCGAGTACGTGACGCCCACCATCGGCGCCGTTTACGGACAAACGCTTGGCGACCTCACTCTGCCCGACGGCTTCAGCTGGCAAGACCCCGTGGGCACCTCGGTAGGCGAAGTGGGCGCCAACGTCTTCAAAGTGACCTTCACCCCCTCGGATACCGAGAAGTTCAAGGTAGTGAAAGACATCGACGTCACCGTCAACGTATCCAAGGATACCCCGACGCCGAGCACCATCGCCACCCTCAGCGCAACGTACGGCGACACCCTTGCGGACATCACCCTCCCCGCCGGGTTCACCTGGCAGGAAGAAGAGACCACCTCGGTGGGCAACGCGGGCGAACACGTTTTCCACGTGGTATTCACCCCTGCCGACACGGCGCACTTCAATTCCGTCCGCGACATCCCCGTCACCGTCGCCGTTGCCAAAGCAAGCTACGATATGACGGGCGTCACCTTCCCCAGCGCAAGTTACCCGTACGACGGCACAGCAAAGAGCTTAGCCGTTGCGGGCACCCTGCCCCAAGGCGTGACGGTCACCTATGAAGCAAACTCCCTGACTGACGCGGGCAGCGTCCTCGTCGTCGCGCACTTTGCGGGCGAAACGGACAACTACGAAGTCATCGCGGATATGACCGCGACCCTCACCGTCATCAAGGCAGCCGCCTTTGTCGATACTCAAAACGCCACCCTCTCCTACACCTACGACGGCGCGGCGCACGGCATCACGGGGCTTGCGGCAAGCGGCGAGTTTGCCCTCAGCGGCAACAGCGGCACAGCGGCAGGCACCTATCCCGTCACCGTCACCGTGGAGGAAAGTCAAAACTACCTTGCGGGCACCATCACCCTTGACCTTATCATCAACAAGGCAACTTACGATATGTCGGACGTGACCTTTGCCAATGCGACCTACGTCTATGACGGCGCGGCAAAAAGTTTAGCCATCGCGGGTACTCTCCCCCAAGGCGTAAGCGTTGCCGCATATCAAAACAACGAGCAGACCACCGCAGGCAGATACAACGTGACGGTAAGCTTCACGGGCGACGCGGATAATTACAACGCCATCCCCGATATGACCGCCATTTTGACCATCGACAAAGCCACCTACGATATGTCGGGTGTGACCTTTAACGAACGCACCATCACCTATGGGGAGTCAGGGTATATAGAGATCGAAGGCACCCTGCCCGACGGCGTAAGCGTCAGTTATGAAAACAATGGCAATATGGACGCCGGCACCTACATCGTCATCGCCCACTTCACGGGCGACAGCGCCAACTACAACGTCATCCCCGATATGACTGCCACTTTGACTATCAACAAGGCGGCGGCTTGGTACACGCTGGGTATCATTGATTTCAGATACGACGGTCAAGCGCATAGCTTCGTTCCGTTCCGCGCTACCGGTGAAGTTACTTATACAAGCACCAACAGCTTCGTCCACGCCGGCACGTACACGGTCACCTTCACCATCGCGGGAGACAAAAACCATTACGAAAGCTCTTGCAGTCATGACGTCACCATCTCTAAAGCGCCGTTGCATATTCGCGCAAACGACCTTACCGTCTCTTACGGGGATACGCCCGACTACACGGTTTCTTACGCGATCTTTTGTGGTAGCGATGACAGCAGTGTCCTTGGCGGCGAACTGGAGTTTACTTCGGATTACACGGCGGGCAGCCCGATAGGTACTTACCAAGTCACCGTCGGCGGATTGACAAGCAGCGACTACGACATCGTCTACCACAAAGGTACTTTGACCGTAGAAAAGAAGGACGTGCGCATCGCCGCGCACGACAAGACCATTGCCTACGGCGACGCCCTGCCCGAACTCACTTACACCGCTACCGGCTTTGTGGGCAACGATACCCCCGCGTCGGTCATCCCGAACTTCAAGATCAAATGTTCTTCTTACGAAGTAGGCAA
>DMCI01000017.1 GCA_003445835.1 Clostridiales bacterium | reverse complement strand
GCGTTGTCGTAACCGATCTTAGGCGACAGCGCGGTGACCAGCATTAAGGTGCGATTGAGGTTTTCCGCCATTTTTTCACGGTCGGCGGTGAGCCCCGTTAAACAATGCGCCGTGAAGGAACGCACCGCGTCGGCCAATAGTCCTGCCGATTGCAAAAAGTTGTACGCAATGACCGGCATATAGACGTTGAGTTGGAAGTTGCCCTGCGACGCCGCAATACCGACGGTGACGTCGTTGCCCATCACCTGCGCGGCAACCATCGTCAACGCCTCGCATTGGGTGGGATTGACTTTGCCCGGCATAATGGAGGAACCCGGCTCGTTTTCGGGGATCTTGATCTCCCCCAAACCGCAACGGGGGCCCGAAGCAAGCCAACGGACGTCGTTTGCGATCTTCATCAGATCGGCGGCAAGCGACTTCAAAGCGCCGTGCGCAAAAGCGATATCGTCCTTTGAGGAAAGAGCGTGGAACTTGTTTGCGGCGGTGCGGAAGGGGACGCCCGTTTCCTCGGCGATCTCCTTAGCGACGGCTTCCGCAAAGCCCTTGGGACAGTTGAGCCCCGTGCCGACGGCGGTACCGCCGAGAGCAAGATCCAACAAGCCGTCCGAAGCTGTTTTGACCGCGGCGAGCGAACGCTCCGCCATCACCCGCCACCCGCTGATCTCTTGCGAAAAAGCGATGGGAACGGCGTCTTGCAAATGGGTACGCCCGACGGTGACTGCCCCCTCGTTCTCCTTTTCCAAACGGCGGAAGGCGGCGATCATTTCCTCCAAAGCGGGCTCCAAGCCCTCACGGAGAGAAAGCACCGCGGCGATATGCAGCGCCGTGGGGAAGGTATCGTTGGAACTTTGAGAGCGATTGACGTGGTCGTTGGGATGAAGAAGTTTTTCGCCCGCGAGTTCGTTGCCGCGTCGCGCGATAACTTCGTTAAAATTCATATTGGTTTGCGTGCCGCTGCCCGTCTGCCATACGGCGAGGGGAAACTGCCCTTTCATTTTGCCCGCCAAGATCTCCTCCGCGGCGGTGACGATGAGGTCGGCGCGCTTGTCGTCCAACAGTCCCAAAGCGCGGTTGGTGACGGCGCAAGCCTTTTTGACGACGGCAAAAGCGCGAAGGATCCCTTGAGGCATCTTTTCCTCCCCGATGCGGAAGTTTTCCAAGCTGCGCTGGGTCTGCGCGCCCCAATAGCTGTCGGCGGGCACTTTGATCTCACCCATACTGTCCCGTTCGGTCCTATATTCCATAGTTTTCTCCTTCCTATCCGCATTTTTGCGGCCGCTCGGTTTCTTAAAATCGATTATACCATACCCGCGCCAGAAGCGTCAACGCGAGAGGTGAAAACGCACAAAAAAAAGGCGAGCGTCCTCGCCCGCCCGCTTGCTTTGTGTCAAACTTTTTCACACATATCGTAATTGCTGTCCGCATCGATCAAGCGGAGCATGATCCTTGCAAACTCGGGATCAAACTGCGTGCCGACGCCTTTTTCGATCTCTTCCCGCACCTTTTGTTGCGGCAACGGATCACGATAACTGCGCTTTGACGTCATGGCGTCGTACGCATCGGCGACGGCGATGATGCGGGCAAGCTCGGGGATATCCTTCCCCTTCCGCCCTTCCGGATAGCCTTTGCCATCGTAACGCTCGTGGTGGCAATACGCCCCCTCTTGCAAAAAGGGCGACAAGTTGATGCTGGCAAGGATCTCCTTGCCGATCACGGGATGCTTTTTCATCTCCTCGTATTCCTCTTCCGTCAAACGCCCTTTCTTGTTGATGACGGCGTCCGAAATGCCTATCTTGCCCACATCGTGGACCAATGCGGCGTAGTAGATGCCTTCGCATTCCCGCTCGCTTTTGCCCGCAAGAGAAGCGATCTCCTTGGAATACCGCGCCACGCGGGTGGAATGCCCGTGCGTGTATTTATCTTTGGCGTCGATGGCGCTTGCCAAAACTTTTGCCGTCTGGTCAAGCAAAACGTCCATATACTGTTGACGTTCTTTTAGGTACTCGGTCTCACGCCTACGCGCCTCCTCGATTGAGGTATTGATATCAAGCAACGCAAAGATATAGAAAATGACCGCCGTGATCGCTATAGCGATGTTGGTGAGCGACAGTCCGTACGCAAACACTTGCGCGATTGCGGCGACAAGAGGCGTGGTGGTAAAAACAAGCAGCCCCGTTTGCATCTTACCGGAAAGTTTACGCCGATACTGCACGATCACGGAAAGTTGCAACAACAAAATGGCGATCGGGAACAAATAGCAAACGATAAAACCGGGGGCACGAACGTAATGATTAAATTCGTCAAAAGTATAATAAAGCCCCGTAAACTGCGATATGATCAGCATAACTACGCCCACAAGCGCAAGCCACTTTACTGCCCGCAAACGAATGGGTACCGTGTTCTGTTTCCATTTTTCTTTAAAAAGATCAATCAAATACAAGTTGAATGCAAACAGCACAAAAATGGTCAAAAAGAACACCGCAAAATTGGAAATACGAACCATCCAATACCCGACGGTGCTTGCGTCCCCTCTGTAGATATAAGCAAAACGGTCAAAAAGCAACAGCAAAGCCGCCGTAACTTCCAAAAGGATCAAGGGGATCTTTTTGCTTTTGGGGATCGCTTTCGTAATTGCCGCGAAAAAAGATACTACGGCGCAAACGCCAATCAGCGCAACCATTATATCCAGTTGAAGCGATGCCCAAGGATTCACATGTCACCTCACAAAGATTATGGATATATGTTATTTTAACATTTTGGATGCCTGTCCGTCAATATGAAAGTTTCACTCTCGATTTTTTCGAAAGCGTTTCCGGTATTTTTCTTATAAAAGGCTGTCGTATTAAAAGCGGGGGGTGCGTTTATGATCGTACATAAAGGCGTCGGCGCGCTTGAAAAGCGTTTCCACGTTGGGCTCCCCTTGGTACTTTGCCACGCCGCAGGAAACGCACACTTCCCCGACGGCGGCGTTGCGCTCGTTTTGTTCCTTGATGCTTTGGATCAACGCGTCAATGTTATCATAATCGACGCCCACGACAAACACGGCAAATTCATCGCCGCCGATGCGAAAGACGGGGCTGTGCTTAAAGGTGTTGCAGACCGTAGCGCACGCTTTGCGGATGCATTCGTCGCCGGCGGCGTGGCCCTTGCTATCGTTGACGTCCTTTAATCCATCGATATCAAAAACGGCAAGAGCAAAAGGCTCTGTCTGCTTTTGTTCGATGCTTTGGTTAAGTTGTCCTTCAAAGTCAACGTATGCGTGCTTGTTTTTCACCCCCGTCAAAGCGTCGGTGGTGGCTTTTTCGGCGTTTATCTTCAAGGCGCTTGCCACGCTTTGCATCGCTTCGGCAAGGGATTGAACTTCGTTGCCGGTTTTGACGTCGGGCGCGTGATAGGATGCCTTTTTGATGTTTGCGCTGTCCGTGGATTCCTCCGCAAAGGTACGGGCGCTTTTTTCCAGCGCGAAGATGGGACCCGTGATGTTTTTGCGGATAAGAAACATCACGATCACGGAGAACGCCGCCATAGAGCCGATGACGGACGCGCCGATGACCGCCATCATTTTTGCAATGGTGCCGTGCAAAGCATTGATATCGATATCCGCGCAAAGCAAAGCCACCTTTTGCCCGTTGCTATCGGTCAAGACCTTGCTTGCGGTAAAATAGGTGCCGTAAGTGGATCTTTCCTCAAAATAACTGATCTCGGAATTATCGTATCCATCGCGGTAATGCTTCAATTCGCCTGAAGAATACCCTTCTTCCAAATATCCCAGCTCCATATTCTCTTCACCGGCGTCGCGCTCCGCTTGACTGGTGGCGGAAAGAATGTTGAGAAGCCCGTTTTCCTTTGGAATGACGATATAAAGATACATAATATCCACTTGATCGATAAACACGTTGAAATTTTGTTGCAACTCGTTGTATTTTTCGCTTTTTACGTTCGTTTGAGCGCATTGACCGAGGTCGTCCACGTCGATCATATTTTCCGCAATGGTAATGATGTCGTTGAGTCGCTTGCTGTTTTCATTCCTAACGATCGAGGAAACGAACGCGTAAGATATTAAGATGGTCAACGCGGAAACGATAAAGATAAATGCCGAAGCAAGAATGCCCAACGTTCTTTTGATGGGCCGTTTCAAACGTTTGCATTTGTTTTCCGTTTTTTCCATGTAATCAGTCCTCTTTAACAAAAAGCCGTTGCCTGCAAAGCTTGGCAACGGTCAAAACACAGTCGGCTTCCACACGGAAAACGACTTAAACGTGCAACTGGCTGCCACTTGCGAGGCCCTGTAGCTTTGCGTCGCCGGGTTTCCCCGGGTTTGCTAAAATATTTATTTATACGGATAGTATAGCATATCCCCGTCAATATGTCAATAGTATCTTCAAAATGCATCCTCAAGTGTGGACAAAATTAAAGTCGGACTCTCTTTTTTTTGCGTCTTTCACCACCCAAAGCGACCCTGTTTTGCAAAAATCGCAATCAGAAGCCCAAGCTTTCCCCCACCAAAATCACGTGGATGCGGCCCACGTGACGGGAATAGCGAGTAATCAAAAACTGGCAACAGATGGTATCGGGTGATTTGCAGTCGGCGCAAGCACCCGTTTTGACGCAAGGCGTATTTACGCCAAAACGCTTGGCGTTGAGGGGTGCGGCGGTGTTTCGCGCGCGTTTTAGGGCAGCGTCCACGTCCGGGGCAACCTTGTTCATCCCTACGATCAAAACAAGCTTTTTGGGGCCGTACGCCATGGCGGATACGCGGTTGGCGTTGCCGTCGATGTTCACCAAAATACCGTCCTCAGTGACGGCGTTTGCGCTTGCGAGGAAGACGTCCGCATCGTACGCCAAAAGCATGGCTTCCCGTGGGTCCTTATACTCGGCGCGGTCGATAAACGTGTACTTCCCCGCCTTCAAGGCGTCCACCAAGCCGATCTCACGGACGCTTTTGCTACCGCCCATCGTGACCATAGCGCCCTGCGGGATCAATGTCAAAGCAAGCTTCAGCGCCTCGTCACGGCTCTCCGCATAATACCCCTGCATATTCCTTGAAGAAAGACCTTTTATGACCTTCTCCGCCAATGCTTTTTCATTTTTGATGTTCTCCATACCCTGTCCTTCCCAAAATTTTTTTCACCTCGGCATCATATGCCTCCGCCTCCTTCATTATACCACACAAACGCCGAATTTGCGCAGAGGGTACTTCGAACCATAGACTTTTAAGTGTAGCAACCAACTGTTTTTCAAAATTGAATCTATTTCCTTGTCTTCGTTAACATCTAATATCATTGAAAAGTCAAGAGGAAGGTGTACGTTGTAGTGAACACCCTAAACTTTTTTCGATTTTTTGCAAAAAAAAAGAACCGAGTATTATCGTAAAAGAAGTCGTACGAAAGCGAAAAGGCAAAAGAAAAGCGCGCCGAGGGAAAGAGGGCGCGATTCGCGGAGCAAAAATAATACGAACCGTTAGGTCCGTATTATTTTTGTTTGCTTTTTTGCTTTGGCTCAGTCAAGCACGGCGTCGTGTGCCGTCACTAAAACCTCGTGCACTTCCGCATCCGTAAAGGAATCATCCAAGATGACGCTGTACCACGCATACTTTGCCTTCGGGAAGGCGCTGCGCTTTACCGTGGCATGCTTTTGCATAAGCTTTTCCGCAAAGGCCTCGGGCAAACGCACGAGCAACACGACCGTGCCGACCTCGTAGACATAAACAAAGCAGGCTCGTTTTTCATCCTTAATTGCATAATGGGTGTCCGCAAGAGGCCGCTTTGTGCGGGTTCTGTTGGCGCGAGAATTGATTCGCACCCCTGCGCCGAATTTCTCGGTGAGGAAATCCGCGATCCCTTTCTTTGTGCGTTCCGCATCGGTCTCAATCGCTTCCGCCGCAGCCAAACTTTCCTTTAAAGAAAGTGCTTCGCATGCTTTGCCGCCGCAATAGAGGTACGCCGCGTCTATAATCTCTTCCACCTCTTCCTCGCGGAAGCTGTCATCCACGATGACGCTGTACCAAGCATATTTTGCCTTCGGGAAGGCGCTGCGCTTGACGATCGGATGCTTTTTCGCAAGCGATTTGCCGTACGCTTCGTCCACTTTTACAAGGAGCATCACTGTCTCACCCACTTCGTAAACATAGACGAAACAAATGTTCTTTTGGTCGTTGACGGTGTAATGCGTGTCCGCAAGAGGAAGCCCCGTCTTAGTTTCGTTGACGCGGCAATTAAGCCGCACGCAATCGCCGTACTTGTTTTTAAGGTATTCGGCGATATGCTTCTTATCGATTTTGCTGTGCGAGAGAGTCGCCCTTGCCGTTATGATGTTCTCTTTCAAAGAGACGGCTTCTTCCGCGGGTGCTTCAACGGTTTCTTCTGCCGTATCCCCGTCTTTTTCCTCTACGGGGAGTTCTTCAACCGCTTCCACCGACGTTTTTTCTTTTTCCGCGACGGGAGCCGACGAAGCAATCTCGTCGTATGATATCTCGCCGTTTTGCCCGACGATTGTATCCGTGGTAATGCAAACAAGTGTCAATTTTAGGTCTTGCAAGCATCGTTCTTCATTTAGATACTGCACCGACTGCAACAGAACGGATCCGTCCTCATCCAAGAAGAAATAACGATACACGCCCTTTCCGTCCACGTCCAAAACGAACTTCGGCGCGGGGATACTCTCTCCGCTCGGTCTGACACGGTTCTCCGCCTTTGCGCCGTCCCCCTTCGCACGAAGCACACGAATCGCCTCTCTCGCCGCTTTCTCGCTGTCGAAAACGCCCATTTCCTTGGAAAGGTGGTCTTCCGCTTCGTAAAGGAGCGCAAAAGTACATTTTCCGTCCACGTCCGTCGTAATTCGGTAGAATCCAACGTTCTCTTTCTTCTCCGTAATGGGCGCTGCGAGGATGACCTTCTTCTCCTTTTGTTTGTCAGAAACGCCGTCATTGTCCTCGCCATTCTTTTTGCCCTTCTTCAAGAGTAAGAAGATCAAGAAGCCAAGTAACAACACGCCGAAAGAAGCGCCGATCACGATACCGGCTATCGCGCCGTCGGGAATCTTATTCGGTCCGGGTTTTTTGTCGCCGTCAACGTTGTCTCCCGCGAGGAGTTTGCCGACAAAAGCGAACTCGGACAACCTGTTCACACGCACGGTGAGGGAGTTGCCATCTTCGGATATGCTGTAAGAAGCGATCTCCTTGATATCATCATCGGAGTGAATGTGCAGCAGTTTAAAGGGTTTACCGCGAAGCTCTTCGGGAATGGTCATATCAATAGAAATGATCGTACCCGGTTTGATGTCGGAGGGCTGAATCTCCTCCCTGATCTCCACGCCGTTTTCAATCATCGTACGAATGAGTTTTACATCGTACACGATCGCAATCTCGTCGTCGCTTTGAAGCACCTGATTGAGCACGTTTTTCTCCGACAGTTGCACTTCCTCGGAGATCTCGGTCTTAACCTCTACTTCAACGGAAACTCCTTCCTGCGCTTCGGTATCCTCAAGAGAAACCGTCACCGCGGGCTTTTTATTGTTGACCTCTTCGCCTTCTTCCGGCTCGGTTTGACCGCCTTGCGGAGTCAGCGTCCAGTTTTCAAGGGCGGGATCGTCTTCTTGCGTGACCTCAGGCTCAATGTCAAGAGGTTGTCCCCCTTCGGGTCCGCTCGGATCGGCGGGATCAACGGGATTGACGGGATTGACGGGAACGCTTGAATTCAGATCAGCCTTTTTTGCCACAAAGGCAAAATCGGAGAGTCTGTCCACGCCGCGAATTAAGACGCACTTTTCATTCTCTTCTCTCTCAAAAACAACAAACGAATAATCGTCCGCTGCGTGTACGTGCAGAATAGTGAAATCCTTGCCGAGCAGTGCGTCCGGGATAGACAGTTTTACGGTGATGGTCGTACCTGCCGCGATGTCGGAAGGTTGCGCCGGCACGGGCTCCTGCTTTTCGCCTCCCGCAATAGCGATGCGATAGAGAGACACGTCGTAAACGCGGACGATCGTCTCGTCTTCCCCTATATATGCGGTATAAGAGGAAGGAACTGCCGGTTTGACTTTCATTTTGATGACCCATAACGAGTCTTCGGCAATTTCGATATGTTTATAATCGGCGAGAGCGGTATTCTCGTATTCTCCGGCAGAGAATTTCGTCCCGTCGGAAGAACTGTCCGAACTCAGCCACGCCGTATATCCGCGCTTGAAATCGATCATACCTTTGGTGTAAAGAGCAGAAGTATGTCCATCGGCGATAAAGCTCTTGACGCTTGCGCCGATCGTGATGCCGTCGACGATATCGCCGCCCGACGTCTCTCCGCTATCGTTAGCGTCGGCTGAGGATGTTTGCGGCACGCCCAGCGCGTACAAGCCGTAGCTTTCATCATCATCCGAGAGCCCGCCTTGCGCAAACACGCTACCGCCCTTTTGGACAAAGCGCATGCCGGAGACGCAGATGCCTGCGCTACGCCATTCCGACCTGCCGCCGATTGCCGTGATCTCGCCGCCGTTGACGTATAGATCCGCATCGACGTACAATCCCATCGACATGGTTGACGCGGCGTTGGGCGCGGAAAGAGTGAGCGAACCGTTGCCGCTGATGGTCAGATCGGCAATGGACAACAGCGCCATGATATAGTCATAATTGTCTTTTGTATTGGTAATGGAATTCTCACCCACAAGAATCAACGAGAACGGTTCCTCGCCTGCATAGGTCACCACGCTGTTAAAACGCCAAAGCTTTGAATTGTCCGCGCCCTCACCCTCATACGTAAAGTTGTTTAGAGTCAAGGTGTTGGTTTCGGGGTCGTAGCTCCAGCCATCGCCCGAGAGCGCCGCCGATGTCACCTGCGAACCAGCAATATAGAGTTCGTATTTAGTCACGGGACCGTAGGTTTGATAGATCTCGTATTCGTCTTTTCTGTCTTTGTTTTCATATTCGCAAACCGAACAAACGTAGTAGGTTGTCTCGCTGATATCGTCACCGTAGACGTGCGCCGCCTTGCTCCCTTCGGGAACGTTGCAATTTGCATTTAGGCAATCGTGCCAATGGTAGGTATCGTCAGAGCTCCAATCTTCGCTGTAGTTGTGCACGTGTGTACTCGCGGAAATGTGCACGTATTTCTCGTTTCCATCGACGCCTCCCACTTGCGTTGCGGAGGCTTCATCGTCACCTGCCAAGATGGTCCAGGTGCTGTTCGCGCCGCGTTGGACGCCCCAGCTGAAAGAGACTTTGCCGTATGCCGTCAGCGTACCGGCGTTGATCGTGACCGAACCGTCAAAGGCGCGGGCTTCGAAATTATTGTCCAAGGGAGCCGTGCCGCAGACCGTGCCGCCGTTGACCGTGATACTGCCGCTATAAATACCGCGGCTCTCGTAGTCGGTGGTATAGTTGCCGTTGCCGGTGAAATTGCCGCCGTTGAAGGTGATGCCGCCGCCGGCATAGATGCCCGCGCTTTCATCTCCCACGCCGGCATTGGATACCACGGTGCCGCCGTTCATCACGAAGGAGCCGCTTTCGTTGAAGATGCCGTTGCTCTTCCAGCCACCTCTGTCATCGGCAAAACCGATCGTGAGAGAACCGGTGCCATCGATTATCAGGGTACCGTTGTCTAAATAGATACCGTGACTACGGCCGATACCGCTGTCGTCCGCCTTGGTGATGGAGCTATTGCCCACCAAGAGGATGGTCAGGGTGCCGCCGCCGCGGTAGTCGATGCCGCCGCCTTCGCCCCAGTTATTGTAGCCCGGACCCGTGTAAACGTAATCTGTCAAAGTCAGGAAACGGTTGCCCTGCTCGTCCTCCGAATACACAGCCGAGCCGCCGCCGTTGCCACTGACAGTATAGCTATCTGCTTTCACAATATCCTCGCCGCCCACGTACAACTTGCCTTCGCCAAGCGACACGGGAATAGGCGGTGCCTCTTCGAGAATTGCCGCTTCGCCGCCCTTCAGATAAACGCCGTACGATTCGTCATCGCTGAAGAAATACTCGGCAGGATCGGCGTCGGTCATATAGGTGTTCCACCCGGTTGTGAAGACACCCGTGCCGCCCTTCATAGTCACTCCCACGGAATTCTTCTCGGTCAGCGCGCTTCCGAGCGTGATCATTTTATCCGTCTCAAGATATACGTTGTCGGCTTTTTTGGTTTCATCGTTGTAGTTGCCGGTGATCTTTGCGCCGGCGCCGATCGTCAACGAAACGGTAGTATAAATACCGCCGCCGACATTGTCGGAGAAGTTGTTAATGACACAACCGCCGTTTATCGTTAGGTTACCACCGTTATTGATACCGCCGCCGATCTTTCCGCGAAGACCGCCGTGACCACCTGCCTCGTTGCCCTCGATGACGCCGCCGTTCATCGTCATTGTGCCGGCATTGTTGATACCGCCACCGACTGCCCAACCGCCGTCGCCCGCCGTATTGTGACCAATATAACCGTCATTCATGGTGAATGTGCCATGATTTTCCACAGCGCCGCCGCAATTGCCGCCTTGGTTGCCGATGATGTATCCGCCGTTCATATTGAACACGCCGTTCTCGTAAATATAAACACCGCCACCGTCGTTGCCTTCGCTGGAAGTTGCGCTGGTATAGTTGCCGAAGATACAGCCGCCGTACATATTCAGCGTGCCGCCGCCATAGATTTGGAAGCCGCCGCCGCTGATATTATTGCCGTTAGTGGTCAAACCTTGCCCCGTTCCGCCGGTGATGTAGCCGCCCT
>DMCI01000003.1:188-4289 GCA_003445835.1 Clostridiales bacterium | reverse complement strand
TATAGGATATTTCTTAAGAAAAGGGTTTTGGCATGAATATTGCAGTCACATATGGTACGATCATTTTTGTAACGCTGATGAGTTCGCTTGTCGGGCTTTCTATTATTCTCGGTTTGGACGCCTATATGGACAAAAGGCGGAAGAGGATATTTATAGCCATCATCGTTTTGATTTTTTTGCAGATCATGCAAAACCTTACGGAGTTTTATTTTACCGAATACCACATCAATCCTCCGGTCAGAACGATATTTGCCGTACTTGGATATTCTCTTCGTCCCGCGATCCTTGTTTTGTTCGCCCATCTTCTTTTGCCGCAATCAAAACACACGATCTCTTGGGTGCTGGTCGCGATAAACGTGCTTATGCACCTAAGCGCGTTTTTTACGGATATTGTTTTTACGATCGACGAGGTGGGCTGGCGTGGCGGCCCGTTGAGTTTTTGGTGTTTGTTGACCAGCGCCGTCTTACTTGTCTATATGCTTGGGATTATTATCTTTCATTACAAAGACAAACAATGGAAAGACATTGTTTTCCACGTATTTTGGCTTTCGGCGGTGATTCTTGCCGTCGTGGCGGATAGCGTTTGGAACAAGAGGCAATGGGTGGATTATCTTACGATTTCAATGGTTTGCGTTTCCGTCTTCAGTTATCTGTGGTTCCACAACCGCTTTGTCAAGGAATACGAGGCGGACATCATCGAAAAGCAACGGATGCGTTTGGTTTTGTCGCAAGTGCAACCGCACTTTATTTACAACACGCTCTCTTCCATTCGCAACATCGAGGGCAACCCCGACGAGACAAAGCGCGCCATCACCGAGTTTGCAAACTACATTCGCGGCAGTCTTGCCGCTTTGGACGGCAAGGAGCGCGTCCCGTTTTCACAAGAAATATCTTTCGTCAAGGATTACGTTGCTTTGCAACAACGGCGTTTCCCCGATCATTTCGTTGTAAAATACGACATTCAAGACGAAGATTTTTCCATTCCGCCTTTGACCGTTCAGATCTTGGTGGAAAACGCCATCAAACACGGCATTTTGGTCCGTTACGATCCGGGCACCATCACCATACATTCTCACAGTGATGCGGAAAACCACATCGTGTACGTCGGTGACGACGGCGTCGGTTTCGATACGGAGACGCTTGAAAAGAACGATAGGGTCGGATTGCGCGCCGTCAGAAACAGGCTGGAGTACTTCTTGGGCGGCACCGTCACCGTGGAAAGCGAGATCGGGCAGGGCACGACGGTCACGCTTACCATACCGCGCACGCAACTTTACGGCAAAGAAAAGGGGGAGGACAAAAAATGAGGATCTTGATCGTTGACGACGAAGTACACGCAGTAAACAATCTGGAGGAATGCGTTAGGGAGATCGAGCCGACGGCTGAAATCGTTACGTTTACGCGCAGCGACGTTGCTTTGGAGTACGCAAAGGCCGACCCGATCTTTGACGTTGCGTTTTTGGATATCAACATGCCGGTCATCGGCGGTATCGAGCTTGCCAAGGAACTTAAAAAACTGTATTACAACCTCAACGTGATCTTTTGTACGGCGTACCCCGAGTATACGCTGGCTGCCATCCGCGTGCACGCTTCCGGCTATATGAACAAGCCGTATGAAAAAGAGGACGTGGAAAGGGAGCTCAACGATTTGCTTCACCCCATAGAGAGGGAAATGCCCGAAGTGTTTGTCAGGACGTTTGGCGACTTTGACGTCTTTGTGGGCGGCGTAGCCATCACCTTCCTTCGCGCCAAGTGCAAAGAGATGCTTGCTTACTTGGTCAGCAAAAGGGGCGGAGTGGCAAACCGAAAGGAACTTGCCGCCGTGCTGTTTGAGGATTCATACAGCTTGAAAACGCAAAACTATCTGGTCCATATCTACAGCGACCTCGTAAAATCCCTAAAAGCGCACGGACTGGAAAAGATCCTCGTGAAGGGTCACAACCAATACGCGGTGGACGTCAACAAGTTTTCGTGCGATCTGTTTGATTACGACGAGGGCAAGCCGGACGCCATCAACGCTTACAAGGGCGATTTTATGATGCAGTACGAGTGGGCAGAGCTTTAAAAGAAACACGAAATCGGCGGCACAACTAACGGGTTTTTGCTTGTAAGAACAACAAAAAACGCAAAACAGAACAAAAAGGCGGCAAAGATGCCGTCTTTTGTTTTTTATAACAAACCAAGTGCGCATTTTGTTTTTGCAACAGATCGAGCGTCTACCCGCATTGTCTGAGCCGTCGTTTCGGTTTCTTAAAAAAAGACGGTAGAGCGGAACAAGCCGAGTGCTTTAAGTGAAGGCGATTTTCAGGCTTCTCTTTCTGTCGTTTATCCTGTCTTGGATGGGGTGGGGGATAAGCGGAAACAAGCGTTTTTTTTGTGATAAAAAACGAAGGATCGGGACGGGGAAAGCATCAAAAAACAAAGAAAAAATAAAAAATTTTTGAAGAAAAACCAAAAAACATCTTTTACAAAGTAAAAGATAACTTTTGATTTTAGAGCGAATTTAAAAAAATTTTAAAAAAATCAAAAAAATTTAAAAGTTTGTCACCTTTCTGTCACCTATCGGTTGCTATACTGAAGGCAAGTCAAGCAACTGGCTGAAATTGTGCTGCTGTCGGCACCTGCATTTTATAGTAAGTTCTGCTTTCCCCTTTTCGGCAGAATGTGCGGGTGTCGACAGCTGCGCCTCCTTCCTAAGGAGGCGTAAAAAAGAGATTACACTGGCAATCGCTCGAGAGGTAAAAAGCTCGGTCGGTTGCCATCGTTGTTTTAAGGGGGAACGAGAAAAGCAACGACCTGTGGCACTTTTGTTGCACTTAAAAAGAAATGTTTACGTGTATGTGTCAAATAAAACTTACGCGTGTGCATATATGAAAAAACAAGAAATTTCAACCGAAAAAAGAAAGGAGGGATTCGGAAAATGAAAGACACTTTGACAATGACAAAGAAAAGGAGTTCGCTTTTAATCGGGATAGCAATCCTGCTTATTTGCGTCCTTGCTTTCGGCGTCGCAATCACATTAGCGCCCGCGAATACGGCAAACGCAGCCGATTATTCGTATGATCCGGCGGTGAACGGAAGTTCGTGGGACGACGAAACAGGCTTAACGGTTTGTTTTACTTGTACGGATAACGGACTGACTATGTATAACTGGACGTTGTTCTTGTTTGACCCGAGTAGTTTTTCAAACATCGATTATGAAGACAGTCACAAACTGACCAATTCGGGCAGTATGAATCAAAACAACGCATCGTATTGTTTCAATTCCGAGTACGATGAAAGCCAGTATACGGGTGTGATCACGATTGTTTGGGACAAGGAAACGCAAGCGCTCGGTAAAAGCGACACCCTTGAAAGTGTTTGGGCGCAAAAAGACTGGCGCGTCGTAATCGGGCCTCATCATACTTGGCAGGGAAACGAATCCTACAATTGCGATTACTACGTAGGTGAGGCTACTACTATTGCCCGCGTCTCGTCCGCGGTTCCCAATTTTGAAGGGAAAGACACGTTAATGAACGGTGAGACCGCCGAGTATACCGGAAGCATCTACGTCAGCAACGGGTCTTCTTCGAATCCCGGTATCATTGAGTACAATTATGATCAAGGACAAAACTCAATACAGTATCGTAACAAAATCGAAGATGCCAACAATCCCGACAACGGAAACTTCAAATACTCCTTCGGCGGAGATGAATGCTTTATCATTCCCTCCGACGGAAGCGACGACTTGCCCCGCGGCATTAAGATCGTTGACGGCGACGGGACGCAAGAAAATCCGTACGTTTTTGAAGGCGTTTATCCCGCAGGTCTTGAGTTTACCACCGCGGTGGCGGGCGAGACCGTTCGTTACGTTGATAATGCCAACATCGGTGATACCGTTGTCGTGACTTATAAAGTCACGCACAACACCGGCGTGAATTCTTTACTTCTTATCCCCGAATTTGATTCCACGGTATTTGCCATCGATCAGATTTCCGTCAATGAGGAGACCTCCCTCGGAGAGGCAACCGTCACCGGAAACGACGGCGTTAAAAAAATCCTGTTGGAGAACACGGGCGCAAAGTACAATGCTTTGGACGGGGAAGAAGAGTTCTTCTTGAC
>DMCI01000003.1:0-130 GCA_003445835.1 Clostridiales bacterium | reverse complement strand
GTGGTCTACAAGATCATCGCTCCCGTCGGCGGCGAATACGAGTTTGGTCTTGACCTTACCTCCGAGGGCGAGAACAACAAGAGCGTCGCTTATTACATTGAAGACGGCGCGCAAAAGGGCGAGCAGACCG
>DMCI01000044.1 GCA_003445835.1 Clostridiales bacterium | reverse complement strand
AAAAGCTTTTGGCGGAAGTCAACTTCGGCAGTCGTGACAACAGTCGCCGCCCCTTTGCTTGGGACGGGACGGAAAACCACGGTTTCACGACGGGTACGCCGTGGCTTCCTTTTGCGACGAGGAGCGACGAGATCAACCTCGAAGCGGATACGAAAGGAGAAAAGTCCGTTTGCAATTACTACAGAGCGCTGTTCGCTCTTAGGAAGGAACGCGAAGTGCTTCGCCGCGGCGAGTGGAAGCAGCTCAAGCGCTTTAAGAAAGATTGCTTCGTCTATTTGCGCACCCTCGGGGAACAAAAGATCCTCGTCGTCTGCAACTTTGAAAAAGCGCAAAAGATCAAGGGGCTCCCGGAAGGAAAGCTTTTGTTATCCAACGCAAAACGCAATCTCGGCGCAAATGGGGAATACGCTCCCTACGAGTGCGCCGTTTACGACTTGAAATAAATCGGAGAAAATTATGCTGTACGAAAAAAACAAAACCGAAAAATTGAGTGAAGAGCTTTTTAAGAATCCGACGTCCGAATATCGCGGCGCGCCGTTTTGGTCTTGGAACGACAAGCTTGAAAAGGAAGAATGCGTCCGTCAATCTCAGATCTTCAAGGAGATGGGCTTCGGCGGCTATCATATGCACCCGCGCGCAGGACTTGCCACTCCGTACCTCGGAGAGGAGTTCAACGAATGCGTAAAAGCCTGCGTGGATGACGCAAAAAAGAGCGGGATGCTCGCGTGGCTTTACGACGAGGATCGTTATCCTTCCGGCTTTGCGGGCGGCGCTGTCACCAAGGACGGCAGACTCAGAAGAAGAGGTTTGATCTTCACCGCCAAAAAGAGAAAGGAAAACGCGACTTTTGCTCCCGACGGCAGACAAACGGGCGGCGCAAAACTTCTTGCGACGTACGCCGTGCGTTGGCTTTTGGGCTCCTGCAAGGGCTATAAGAGGCTTGAAAAGGGCAAGGGCGGATTCGGTCTCCGTTACTACGCTTACCTCGTCGTGGACGAGCCTACCGATACTTTCAACCAAGCGGGTTACGTGGACGCGCTTTCAAAAGAAGCGTTGACGGCGTTTGCCGATTATACCTACGGCGCTTATCAAAAAGCGGTGGGCGAGGAGTTTGGCAAGACCATCCCCGCCATCTTCACCGACGAACCGCAGATGAAGATCAGTTGGCCGTTTAAGTTCTATATGTTCCCGCTCGAAGCGGTGATCCCTTGGACGGACGATTTTACCGAAACTTATCAAAAGACCTTCGGCGCGGATATCCTCGATACCTTGCCCGAACTTTTCTTTGACGTAAACACGCCCACTCTTTATCAAACGAGGTTCAACTATCATACGCACCGTACCGAGCGTTTTGCGGAAGCGTTTGCGGATAATCTCGGCAAGCGTTGCGAAGACCTCGGCATCGCTTTGACCGGCCACTTGATGGAAGAACCTTCCCTCTACAGCCAAAACAGGGCGGTGGGCGAAACGATGCGTCACTACAAAAACTTCGGCATCCCCGGCATCGATCTTTTGTGCGGCAGACACGAGTACACCGCGGCGAAGCAGACCGAGTCGGTGGTCAGACAAGAGGGCAAAGAAGCCATGCTTTGCGAGTTGTACGGCGTTTCGCGCTGGGTGGCGGAATTCGGCAAGTTCAAGGAGGAAGGCGATTGGCTCGCTTGCCTCGGCGTGACCGTCCGCGTGCCGCACCTTTCCTATTACAGCATGCGCGGCGAAGCCAAGCGCGACTATCCGCCTTCGATCTTCTATCAAGCGCCTTGGTACAAAAAGTTCAAGAAACTCGAAGACCACTTTGCAAGGCTCAACACCGCTTTGACCAGAGGCAAGGCGATCAACGACGTCGCCGTCATCCATCCCATTGAAAGCTACTTCATTTCTTACGCGGGGCAAAAGCGTTCCCGCAAGGTGCAAAAACAACTGGAAAAGAACTTCTTCGATCTGACCGATTGGCTTCTTTTCAACGGTTGCGATTTCGACTTCCTGTCCGAAGCGCTCCTTCCGATGCAACGCAACGACAACCCTCTCGCGGTGGGCAAGTGCGCGTATAAGACCATCCTCGTTCCGGGGCTTCTTACGATGCGCCGTTCCACGCTGGACTACTTAAAGTCTTTCCGCGATGCGGGCGGCAGGGTCGTCTTCCTCGGCACGGCTCCCGATTTGATGGAGGGTATGCCCTCTGCGGATGTCAAGGCGTTTGCCGATCAATGCGACGTCATCCCCTTTGAAAAAGGCGCGGTTTGCGCCGCGGTGGCGGATAACAGAACGGTCTTCGTCCGTTCCGAAAGCAAGGAAGAAGGGTATCTTTCCACCATCCGCGAGGACAACGGCGCAAGATGGGTCTTTGTCACTTCGCCGCGCGGCGGCTTCCCCTTTCCGCATTCCGTTCCCGTTACCAACGACCAAAACGTCGTTAAGGACAACGTCCGCATCGGCGTAAAAGGCAATTGGACCGTGACGGAGTACGATACCATGAGCGGGGAGATCCGTCCGATTTCCTCCACGGTGGAAAGCGGCGTCACTTACGTCAGAAAGGTGTTTTACAACAACGACAGCTTGCTCCTTCATTACGAAGCTGCGGAAGCGGAAACGCAAAAGACCGACGTCGTGTCCGAAAGCAGACCCGTCGGCAAGCTTTCTTTGACGGAAAAAGTTTCCTATACGCTGGACGAGCCCAACGTTCTCTTCTTGGATAAGGCGATGTGGTCCGTCGGCGGGGAATTCTACAAAAAAGCCGACCTTGATTTTGCTACCGCAAGGGCAAGAAAGAAGCTCGGACTTCCGCCGTATCGCTCCGCTTTGCAACCTTGGCTCCGCACGCCGGAAAAGGACAAAAAGCAAGCCACTGCGCGCTTTGTGTTCAACAGCGATCTCGCCGTCCCCGCACATCTTGCGTTGGAGTATGAAACCTACACCCTCGTCGTCAACGGGGAGACCGTTATGGCGCCCGCCGACGGCTATTACGTGGACAAAGCGTTCCGCACCGTTCCCGTCCAAATCCAAAAGGGCAAAAACGTCATCGATATCACCATTCCGATGGGCAAGTACGAGCGCTTTGAAAATTGCTATTTGCTCGGCGAGTTCGGCGTTTCTCTTTGCGGCACCACGCAGCGCATCGTTCGCCTGCCCGAAAAACTTGCTTTCTGTGATCTGACCAAGCAAAAATTGCCCTTCTACAGCGGAAAGATCACCTATCACACCTCCTTCGTTTCGGAGGGCGGCAAGGCGGAGATCTCGCTCCGTTACGCTTCGGCGCTTGTCACCCTTGCGGTGAACGGGGAAGAAAAGGACGTTCTCTTTGCGCCGTACGCCGCTACCTTCGATACCGTGAAAGGGGAAAACAAACTGGATATCGTTGCTTACGCTCCGCGTGAGAACGCTTTCGGCGCGGTGCATATCCGCAGGAAGTACAAGCGTTCGGATAGTCCCAGCTGGTTCAACAACAAGTCCGTCATCTGCCGCTCCAAAAAATACGTCATCGACAGAAGCGGCGTTTTGACTGCGCCCATCGTCAGTTTTATTGAAAAATAAGCGCGTAAAGTAAAAAAATAAACATTCAAAAACCTCGGATTTTTCCGAGGTTTTTTGTCGAATCTCCGCCGCGTCGAAAATTTGGGGGTTGACAAAATGATAGGCGATCTATTATAATTTTGATAGACGGGCTATCAAAATACCCGACGCATTTAGAAAAGGTAGGAGAATATATGAGTATCAAGGATATAAGAAGGAATTATATTTTGGAACGCGCGATCAAGTTGTTTTGTTCCAATCGGATCGCGGAAGTCAAGATCAAGGACGTTGCGGAAGCGTGCAACATCGGCGAAGCGACTTTTTACCGTTATTTTTATAAACGCAGTTCATTGATCCTCGCTTGTGCGTTGAAACTTTCCGAAAAAATGTGCGAATTGTTCGTCGACGATCAAACGGGAAAGGGCTTTGACAGGCTTTCCCGCTTCTATTATCATTTTTACGAGATCTTCGGCGATCACGAGGAGTACTATCGCTTCCTCAGTGAATTCGATGCGTATTGTCTCAGCGAGGAGATCGAGATCCCCAAAGAATACTCCGACAATCTGGATATTTTCAAAGAGCGTTTCGTCGCGGCGTACCAAGCGGGCGTGGCGGACGGCAGCGTGAAAAAGCTTTGGGACTTGGATCTTTTTTACTATTCCACGACGCACGCGATGCTTTCTCTTTGCAAGAAGCTTGCGACGGAATCGCACATCGTCAGGCAGGACGACCTCACCGATAAGAGGCAGGAAGTCCGCTCGATGATCGAGATCATTCTGCACACGCTCAAAAAAGATTAACGTTAACCCCGCGTCGATCCGGCCGCGGCAAAAAAAACAAGGAGGGTGGCGCCGTTCGGACGAAGCGCCGCAGAAGTCTATGAAAAGATTGAGTAAAAAACAAATGATTATCTTTTCCATCGGACAGCTCGGTTGGTCAATGCTCAGTGGGATCATCAACGCGTGGCTCGTGACTTTCTATCTCCCCACTCAGGCGGATATCGACCTGGGGGCAAAACAGTTTATCAAACCGGGACTGGTGATCCTCGGATTTTTGACCATTTTGGGCTTGATCACCGCACTCAGCAGGATCTTTGACGCGGTGACCGATCCGCTTATCGCCAATTGGTCGGATAGAAGCCGCAACAAGAGGGGCAGGCGCATCCCCTTTATGCAGCTTGCCGCCGTACCGCTTTCCGTCGTGACGGTCTTGCTGTTCTGTGCGCCGGTCAACGCCATCAGCGGTATCAACGTTGCGTGGATCTCTGTGTTCATCGTGCTTTTCTATCTGTTTATGACGATGTATTGCACGCCGTACAACGCGTTGATCTCGGAGTTCGGCAAGACGCAGGAAGACAGAATGTTCATTTCCACGGCGATCTCGTTGACCTTCTTTGCGGGTACTCTTTTGGCGTATACTCCCTTCGTCTTTGCGGGTGTTCTTCGCGGGGCGGGGCTCACCTTTGACTGGAGTTATCGCGCTTGCTTCATCGTGCTTGCGGTCATCGCTTGCGTGGCGATGTTGCTTCCCACCTTCCTTTTGAAAGAAAAGGAATTCGTGGATACCGAGCCTTCCAATCAAAATATGTTCAAGTCGCTTGCTTCCACCTTTAAAAACAAGGATTTCCGCGTCTTCGTCGGCTCGGATATCATGTACTGGGTGGGGCTTACCTTGTTCCAAACGGGGCTTCCGTTCTTCGTAAAAGTCTCGATGGGCATCAGCGAAAGCTATACGATGATCTTTATGGGCGGTATGACGGTGCTTTCCGCGGCGTTCTATCCTTTCGTGACCTCCTTCGTGCGTAAGTTCGGCAAAAAGAAACTTACGATCGCGGGCTTCCTCGGCTTGGCGCTTGCGTACGTCATCACCGCGCTGATCAAGTTTATTCCGGCGATCCCGGGCGTCGTGTTCGGCGTTTTGATTTGTGTGATCGCCGCCTTCCCGATGGCGCTTCTCGGCATCATCCCGCAATCCATCGTTGCGGACGTTGCCGAAGCGGAAGGAAAGTTGACGGGGGAAAACCGCGAAGGTATGTTCTTTGCGGCAAGGACCTTTGCTATGAAGTGGGGGCAATCCCTTGCGATGTTGATCTTTACCTCGCTTGCCATCATCGGTACGGCGCAGGATAAAACTTCCAACGACATCACCGCGTCTTCCACCGGTCTTATGATCGTGGCGTTCGTGGCTATGGCGTTTTGCGGTCTCGGCGCCGTGATCCTCGGCTTCTACAATGAAAAGAAGATCATGAAGATCATCGCCAAACCGGAGGACAAAGCCGTCCCCGCGATCGCGGAAGAGATCGCGGAAGAACCCGTCCCCACCGACGGTGACGAGAAGTAAGTATGTTGATTCGTTACGTCGCCAACGGAGAGGAGCGTGAAGCCTACGGCGGGTGCGCGGATTTTTCCTTGGAAAGAAGGGAAGACGATCGCAGACGGACGCTTGTTCTGACCGCCAATACCGACTTGAAACTTCTTTCTTACGAGGAGCAACTGCCTCCGAGTATTTGCGGCAAGAGGGTCGGCGCGGATAATCTGCTGTTTTTGAACGGGTATCAATCCTGGACGGACAGCAGGGAGCGGCACTTCCTTCGCTTTGAAAAGAACCTTTTGCATTTGCCCAAGGGACTCTTGGATGCCTATTCCTTTGACCGCTACGGCGATTACCACTTTTATCCTTACGACGTCCGTCGGGTGCACGGGTACGACGTCTTTTATCGCAAAGGCGGTCGTAACGGTATGCTTTTGAACCTCAACTACAAAAAGGCGTATATGATCATTGAGGCGGATCGTCGTACGGGGAACATCCTTTTAAAAAGCGACGTTTACGGCGCGACGGTCAAAGCGGGGCAAAGTTACCCCGTGGCGGATTATATGTCTTATCCCTCTTATGAAGAGGGAATGGCGGATCTTAAGCGTCGTTTCCCCGATCGTTCGCCGCAAAAAATATTCGGGTACACCTCTTGGTACAACTATTACCAAGATATTTCCGAAAAGATCATTTTGCGCGATTTGGAAGCGCTGGACGAGCGTTTCAACTTGTTCCAGATCGACGACGGATATCAAACCTTCGTGGGCGATTGGCTGGACGTGGATGAAAACAAGTTTCCGAACGGGCTTTCTTTCCTGCCCGAAAAAGCGCATGCCCGCGGCTTAAAAGCGGGCATTTGGCTCGCGCCCTTCGTCGCGGAAAAAAAGAGCCGTTTATTCCGCGAAAGACCTGAGTTTTTCAAGCGTGACAAAAAGGGCGAATTTGTAAAATGCGGTTCCAACTGGAGCGGGTTTTACGCGCTCGACCTTGAAAATCCCGACGTTCTTGCGTATATCAAAAAGTGTTTGCGCCACTACGCGGATATGGGCTTTGACCTCTTTAAGTTGGACTTTTTGTACGCGGCAAATCTCCCGGAGTACGATGGAAAAACGCGCAGCGAAGCGGCGGAATACGCATACGACTTTTTGCGTGAAGTTTTGTCCGATCGCTTGATCCTCGGATGCGGCGCGACCCTCTTCAACGCGGTGGGGAAATTTGATTATATGCGCGTCGGACCGGACGTTTCGCTCTCCTTTGACGACGCTTTTTATATGAAGTTTTTCCACAGAGAGCGTCCTTCCACGCAGATCACTTTGCAAAATACCATCTATCGCAGTTTTATGAACGGTAGCTTTTTCGGAAACGATCCCGACGTCTTCCTTTTGAGGGACGACAATATCGGTCTTTCCAAAAAAACGCGAAAAGCGCTTCTTACGATCAACGCGCTGTTCGGCAGCGTTTTGATGACGTCGGATAACGTCGGGGAATACGGTCCCGAACAAAAGGCGGCTATGGACAAAGCCTTTGAGCTTTTCCACGAAGCCAAGGTGCTTTCCTTCGCAAAGAGGGGACGCTTGATCAAAATTCGGTATGAGTTCAGAGGAAAGGAAAACACTCTGAAATACAATACGGCAAAAGGGGAAATTTTATGAAAGACAGAACAAAAAGCATTTTTGACAATCCGATCGACGACAAAACCGTCCGCGCGGCGGAACGAAGCAAAGCAAAGTTTTTGAAGAAGTACGGCGACGACAGTGCCGCCGACTATAAGCTTGGCTTCAAAGAAATTGACACGTTGTCCTTTCTTGGAGCAAAAAACATCGTATTTTCCGACAAAAACGAGCCTTTTGACGAAAAGGCTTTGATCGTGGGCAACATACGAATGGGCTTTGGACACTATCGCATTTCCATCGCTATGGCGTCTTGCGCCGCGGCGCTTGGGTACAAGCCGTATTGGCTGGATCTTGCTTCTTTTGACGCTACGGGGTCCAAGATGATCCGCGAGCAAAACGATCTTTATTCGCTTGCGTCCCGCATCTCGCAAAAGTCACGTTTGTTCAACAAACTCGTTTGGGAACCGATGAACCGCGACGGATTCAAAAAGATCACCTACAACGCCAAGGATCAAAAGAACAGCGAGCTTTTGGTTCCGATTTTTGAAAATATCCCCAAGGATATCCCGTATATCGCTACGCACGTTTGGCCTTCGCAGGGCGCAGTGCACGCGGGGATGACGCACGTCGTCAACGCCATTCCGGATAACTGGCCGATGGGCTTGCATCTTTCGGAGGGGGCTATCCACGCCGTACAAACGCCGTACGCGTACCTTGGCTACAAGACTTTGAACGGATTTGCCAAAACGCCCTTAAAGGGCATTCCGGGTTCCGTTTTGAAGGAAGTAGGTTGCTTTATCGATCACGAACTTTTGGTCAATCTGGAAGAGGACGATCGCTTGCGCAAAGAGCGGATCGCTTCCGGCGCGCCGATGCGTATTTTGATGACGGTGGGCGGCGCCGGCGCCGGTTTTGATGACTTTGCCGCGATGGTCAAACATTTGATCCCTTACGTCAGGGCAAAAAAAGTCGCGTTGTTCATCAACTTCGGCGACCACAAAGAGGTTTACGAAAAGTTGATAGCGATCCTTCCCGATATAAAATGCAAAACGTATTTTAACAATTACGATCAACTGACCGCCTTCGTTAAAAATATCCGCGAAGGCAATGCGGAAGGCGTCACAGCCATCTACCACGACGACATTTTCCGCGCGGTCTATTCCACCAACCTTTTGATGCCGGTCAGCGATCTATTGGTCACCAAGCCCAGCGAGCTTGCTTATTATCCCATTCCCAAGGTGTTTATGAAGCACATCGGCGGGCATGAGGTCTACGGCGCCATCCACGGCAGGGAATACGGCGACGCGACCGACGAATATCCTGACAAAAAGTCGATGGCGGAAGCCTTGGATCGCTTGATCGAGGATAAGGAGATCCTGACGCATATGATCGACCGCATCGAGGAGCTTAAAAAGCAGGGCTATTACGACGGCGGCTACCGCTGCGTAAAACTCGCCGTCGGCGAAGAGATCTGAAAGTAAGTATAAAAAAGACCGAGAATCGCTTCTCGGTCTTTTTTTTATCGTTATTCGATCATTCTTGCGCGGTAACTTGAATTTCCCCTTTGATGATCTCGTCGTGGTGGAATTCCTTCATCATATACATTCTAAGATCCATTTCCTTTAAGAAGGAGTCGGCGTTTTGGGTGCCGTCAAAATAAGCGGTGCCGTAGGAGATGGAAAACTTGTAAGGATGTCCTTCTTTGTTGAAGGCGTCAATGCGCTTTTTGACCTCTTTCATATATCCATCCAAGCCGTCTTGGGAGGTTTCCATCTTGAGGATGATAAATTCGTCACCCGCAAAGCGGAATAGACGCTCGCCGTTGCCGGCGGATTTTTTGAGAATGTTCGTCAGGTTTTTCAACGCCTTGTCACCTTCGTAATGACCGAAATTGTCGTTGATGTCTTTGAATTTATCGATATCGATCATCACGCCCGCAAAACAACAATCGCGCCCGATCCAGGCGGAAAGGACGTTGTCCAAGTATTGTCGATTGTAAATGCCAACCAGCGGGTCAATGTATGCAAGCTCGTTTTGTTGCATCATAAACAGCCCCACGAGTCCCATCGCCGAGGAGAGCCAAGCGAGGGAGAGCCCGTAGAAGATGAACTGCAAACCCGTGCCGATGATGACGGGTACGAGGAACATCCCAAAACTGATAAACGCCCGCGCGCCGTTTTCCTTTTTGAACTTTCTGAGCAGGAAGAAGATGGAGATAAAATAGAACACGATCACCACGTAGTAGGCGTAGCTGAAGAATCTGCGTTCGTAAACGTTTTGCGACGTGATGGTGTACGAGATGGGCACGAAGTAGTTTACTACGTTGACCAAAACCATCAACGCGCCGATGATGATGTGCGGTTTATACTTTTTCCAGATCCTATCCACGTTGCCGTACAGAGAAAGATCCACGTACACCAAAAGTGCAAAAGGCAAAAGCATATTTGCGGAAAAGAGGTACGTGTTCAAGGCGTAGTTCAAAACGCGCGCGCCGGGGAAGAGGTGTCCATCCAAAACGTAAGAGAGTGTTTCAAAAAGGCATCCGAGCATCACACCGTATACCGTAAACACAAAAACTTTGTCTTCAATACGGTCGCGTATGACTTTTATGCGCGCAACAAAGCGCAGAATAATAAGTAGCGCGAAGCCGATGGCGTTAGGAATGATAATTGCTTTTAAAGCATTGGCGTCCATTGGGAGTTTTCCTCCGAATCGTTTTTTTAAGTCCTCGCAACTGAATGAGGCCGTGTGGATCGATGCAAAGTCGCATTGAATTCAACGTCGTAAGAAGGGTCGCATCGGAATGTTTCAAATGCATACTTATAAATATTATAACATATAATCCGCAAAAATGGAAGCCCAACTTTCAAAAATACTTTTTTCCCTTTAAAATGAATTAACGTTTTCAAACAACAAACAAAGCACTCGCTGCGGCGGGTGTCACCTTTTTCGTACTTCACGGGCATACCGACAACGATCTTTGCTTCAAGGTCGACGACAAACTGTTCGTCGGTGATATTTGTATGAACGGGATGGGATCGGTGGGATACTCCCCGCTGTGGATAGAAGATAACGCCGCGCTTACGGAAAGCTGGAAGCAACTTCTTGCAACGGACGCCGAGTTTTTGTACGTCGGGCACGGCAAGCCTTTTCCAAAACCCGACCTTGCGGTGTTTGTTGACAAACAAGAAAGGCGAAAGCTTTGTAAGCTTTTCAAATAGTGTGCTATAATAGTATCGGTTTCAAAACCGTTAAGCTTTGCTTCAGAGGAGGAAGACCGCGTGAAATGTACTTATGATCACGAACGGGAATTGTTCCGCAAAATAAAACCGTCCATGAGTTACGACGGAGGGGACTTGCCGTCTTGGCAAAAAGCCGCGCGTGAAAAGCTGCGGGAACTCCTTGGCATGGATCGGATGATCCCCGCGGAGCCGGATCTTTCCGTGGAATGGGAAAAACAACGGGCGGGGTATACCGAGATGCGCTTCACGTTTCAAAGCGAGCCCGGTTATCGCATTCCCGCGCATTTGCTCCTGCCGGACGGCGTGAAAAATCCGCCCGTGATCATCTGCTTGCAAGGGCATTCTCCGGGGATGTACATCTCCCTCGGTATCGTAAAGCAGGAGAAGGACGAGCTTTCCATCAAAAACGGGAACCGCGATTTCTGCATCCGCGCGGTCAAGGAAGGCTACGCCGCTATTTGTATGGAGCAACGCTCGTTTGGGGAACTTAAAAATCCCAACAAGGAACTTGACGCTTGTTTAGAACCTGCGATGACCGCCCTCTTGATGGGGCGTACCACCGTAGGGGAACGCGTTTGGGACGTCAGCCGAATGATCGATGTCGTGGAAAAGTATTTTGCTGATAAGGTGGACGCAAACTCCATCTGCCTGACCGGCAATTCCGGCGGCGGTACGGCAACGGCTTACGCCGCTGCGCTGGAGGATCGCATCAAACTTGCCATGCCTTCCTGCGCCGTTTGCACCTTCCGTGATTCCATCGGTGCGATGCACCACTGTTCCTGCAACTACGTACCGCAGATAGGCTTATTCTTCGATATGGGTGACCTCGTTGCAATGGCTTGCCCAAAATACTACGTGCAAGTCAACGGCGCGGAGGACAAGATCTTCCCGCTTGCGGGCGCCAAGGAGTGCTTTGAGCAAGGGAAGAGGGCGTACGCATCCCTCGGCTTTGCCGACCGTTTGACGCACGTCATCGGGGAAGAGGGGCACCGCTTTTACGCGGATAAAGCCTGGCCCGCCGTGCATAAGTATATGGGCAAATAAAACGAAGATTTACAACAAAGCGAACCTCGATTGACTGTCGAGGTTCGCTTTTTTTGCGCTCTCGCTCGGTCACTTTTTTATTCAAAAAAGTGCGTGTGTTTATATCGGAGCAAAGCAGGCGGCGAACGCCGCCGCAAGCTCCGACTTGTTTACTATAAACGCACGCACTGCTGTCAATTGATGATTAGTATAAACAACGGTAAAACGATTTGCTATAAACACTTCATTAGAAAACTATTTAAAATCATTTTGGTGTATGATATAATATGGAAAACGAAATGAAAAACATTTCGGTCGGTGACGTTTACTCGGACATCAAAACGGAAATGGGTATTAAGTGAGGCACATATGAATAGGATCGTTGAAGAATTAAAGAAGGTCAAGGTATTTTTTATCGGGACGGCGGAAGGGGATCAGCCCCGTGTTCGCCCGTTTTCTTCGGTAGCAGAGTTTGAAGGTAATGCTTATATTTGTTGCGGCAATCATAAAGAGATTTACAGGCAGCTGTCAGTAAATCCGAAAATCGAACTGTGCGGAATGTACGATGGCGGCACTTGGCTCCGAGTGACCGCGACCGTCGTGGAGGATAACCGTGTCGAGGTGCAAGAAGCTGTGCTGAACGATCCGACGGGCCCGAAGCAATTATACACGGCGGGGGATGGCAGATTCGTGACCTATCGTTTGACCGAAATCAAAGCGTTGAAATATAATTTCTACGCCGCACCCGAAGTGATCAAAGAACATGACTGACATTAAGTGGTGTATCGAGTATCTTGCGAAGTATAACCGCGTTCGCATCCCGGATAGTGCTTCGGATGAGACTGTTTTTCGGGCGTTGCAGAATATCACGATGCCCGATGATCTATCGGACGAGTTCTACGAAAGACAAGATAGGGTACTCAAAGACATTTTATCTCACAAAGAAACAACCGACGTATCCCTCTTCGCGGATGGCATCACCCTCTATAAGGGAGATATTACTTTACTCAAAGCAGATGCCATCGTCAACGCTTGCAACAATAAAATGCTTGGTTGCTTCGTGCCGGGGCATCACTGTATCGATAACGCCATCCATTCCTTCGCGGGTCTGCAAGTAAGGCGAGATATGATGAAAGTAATGGAAGCGCAAGGTCACGACGAACCGAACGGCGATTGCAAGGTGACACCGAGTTACAATTTGCCCTCGAAGTATATCTTTCATATAGTCGGACCTATTTATTCGGGGATAAGACGAGACGAGATCGACTTGATGCGTTGTTATACCTCTTGCCTGATGAAAGCGGACGAAATGGAATTAACGTCCATCGTGTTTTGCTGCCTTTCTACGGGAGTCTTCGGATATCCGATAGAAAAGGCGACGACCATCGCTATTCATACGGTCAAAGAGTATTTGAAGAACAGAAATAAACACCTTAAAAAGGTGGTTTTCAATGTGTTTACGGAGAGAGACTATGAAGTCTATCAAAGACTACTCGCAAGAGATTGAAAAGATAAAGAGTGCGATCAACGAAGCCGACGCCGTTTTGATCGGAGCGGGTGCCGGTCTTTCCACGGCTGCAGGCTTTACTTATTCGGGTGCAAGATTTCAAGCGCACTTTGCGGATTTCGGCAAGAAGTACGGCATTGACAATATGTATTTCGGCGGCTTCTATTCCTTTCCTTCTCCCGAAGAAAAGTGGGCGTACTGGTCGCGATATATCTTCATCAACCGCTATTCGGATATCCCGAAACAAACCTATTCCTATCTGCTTTCCCTTGTAAAAGACAAGGAGTATTTCGTGTTGACTACCAACGTAGATCATTGCTTTCAGCGAGCGGGGTTCGATAAGGGAAGGCTCTTTTACACGCAGGGCGATTTCGGACTGTTTCAATGCAGTGTGCCTTGTCATAACAAAACCTATGACAACGAAGAGGTTGTGAAGAAAATGTACGTCGAACAAAAGGATATGCATATCCCGTCGCAACTTATCCCGAAATGCCCCGTCTGCGGCAGGGAAATGAGCATGAATCTCCGCGCCGACGATACGTTCGTTCAAGATGAAGGTTGGTATGAAGCGAGCGGACGGTATTCCGATTTCTTGCAGGAATATTCGGATAAAAAGATCGTATTTCTCGAACTCGGCGTGGGCGGCAATACGCCCGTCATCATCAAATATCCGTTTTGGCGTATGACCTATGCTAATCCAAAGGCTATGTATGTCTGTATCAATTACGGGGAGGCGATTTGCCCTGATCAAATCAAAGACAGAGCCGTTTGTGTGGATGAGGACATTGATCTCTTTTTATCGAGTATGGGAAATAAATTATAGCCACGCGATATTATAGTGATACACTTAAAAACAAAGGATACAGGAGAAACTGTGTCTTTCGTGAGCGGATGGATGGCATACCCCGACGGCGAATTGGTTTTGGCTACGCCATACGGAGGTAAAAAATGAAAGAACTGGATAGAGTAGAACTAATAAAAGAAAGGGCAGAATACAGAGAAGCCGGAGTTGAAGTAGGAGATAAAGGGACGATTATGGGCGAAGAACGTAATGGGTACGTTCTCGTGTATTTTGATGGTGAGATTTATCAAGATAAAGACGGGGTGTATTGTACGACGGAGAAAGATGTCGGCGTTCGGGTCGAAGACTTAAAGGTGATTCCCGATAACGAATAATTAAATAGGAAAACAAAAACGAACCTCAAGTGCCCCTTGGGGTTCGTTTTATTCTCTAATGGCGGAGAGATAGGGATTTG
>DMCI01000050.1 GCA_003445835.1 Clostridiales bacterium | reverse complement strand
TTGGTGCGTAAGCCTTTGGGGTAGTGATTTTTGATGCGGCCGTTTACGCACTTGCCTCCGCCGAGGGGATAGCCTTCCACCAACACGGCGACGTAGCCGTCCGAGGCTTGTTTGGCGTCGATCTCCAAGCCGTAAAGGTAGGAAGCGAGGCGCGGATCGTCACGCAAAAGATTCTCCTTGTTTTTTAACTTATCGCCAAAGGCGGTAAACAGGTTGTGATGGGGCAGGAACTTCCCGCCGGAAAGTTCGCCTATGCGCACCCCTTCCGAAAGATACCTTAGGGGTAAGGTGCGGGCGACGGGGGATACGGCGTAGTAGTCGTTTCCTTGTTTGTTGAGGATGCCGAGGTCGCCGTCAACGTAGCGGTCGGTGAATTCACGCACCCGCCTTTCCTCGTTGACTGAAAGTTTGGTCGGGATTGTTTTTTGCGTGTAGATCGCTTCACCGGGCTTTTTGAGGATGGCAAAAAACTGACCTTCCCCCTCTTGGATAAAGGGGTAAAACCGCCTTGCAAAACTCATATCCGTCCCTTCGATCGATACGCCGGGCGCGGTAGCGGCAACGGCTTCTTCCTGCGGGAATACCGGGGTCATTCCGTATTCTTTCATCAAAAAGAGGACGATCTCCTCGTTTTCCTCCACGGCGTAGGTGCAGGTGGAGTATAGGAGGGTGCCTCCCTTTTTGAGCGCGGGCAAAACGTCTTTTAAGATCTCTTTTTGCCTTTCCGCATTCATTTTGTTGATGTTGTCGTTCCAGGCGTCGAGAGCGGCTTGCTCCTTGCGGAACATTCCCTCCCCGCTGCAGGGCAGGTCGGCGATGATGAGGTCAAAGCTTTCGGGTACGAAGCGCGCAAAGTCCTTGGGCGCAAGCGAAGTCACGGCAACGTTTTGAAGTCCCAATCGTTCCACGTTTTGAAGCAGGATCTTCGCTCTGGGGAAGTTGATCTCGTTGGCTACGACGAAGACATCCTTTGAGGAGAGCGCAGCGGCGATGGTCTTACCGCCCGGGGCGGCGGCAACGTCCAAAACTTTGCCCTTGATCTCGGGCAGGGCGGCTACCGAACTCATTGCGCCGGGGTCTTGCATATAGTAAAGCCCCGCGGCGTGCAGGGGGTCGCCTCCTACTTTTTCATCCGATAAAAGGCGTCTGCCTATCTTAAAGTAAGGGATGCGCTCGGTTTCGTATGAAAACAGACGGTCAAAAGTATCTTCTTCGATCTTTTTGACGTTAATCAAAAGTCCCCGCGCGGGGTCTTCCCCGAGGGCTTTTTCATACCTCGGATAATCCTCGCTGAGGAGCCTTTTCATCCTGCTTTCGTAACCGCTTGGCAATATGATCATATAAGCATCTTACCACACCCGCCGCGCAATTTCAACTTGTTGCGGAAAATTAGGCATTTTTTTGTTTTTTATATCGAAAAATAGAAAGATTTTGACCTCACTTTCAAAAAAACGCAACGAGTGAGATTCTTCGAGATAATTCGCGGTTTTTCCGTATTCTTTTTTGTTGCAATAAGGCACACTCACTCATATAATGGAGTCAATTATCTATGACAGCGAGGTGTGAAATGAACAAAGATAATTCGGAACTCAAAAGACTTGCCCAATCGGCAAAGAACAGACTGAAGAAAGGATATTGGCAGGGCGCCACCGCGGAAGAGAGCATCCCCTCTCAAACAAAAAGCGGGATCGGATACGCCGCCGAAGAAGAACTGTACGCCAAAGTCAGAGAAATGCTTACCGCCGACGAATGCGTGATCGACCCTATTGGCAGATTGATCGACAGAACGAGGTTTGATGGGATGGATCGTTCGGGGAAAGACAGGTATGTTTTGGAACTCGCCAAAACTTACGCAAGACTCAAGGATCGCTACTATCGTGAAAAGAGCCGTCGCAGGATCGAAACGCCCGTCACGCCGCTTGCCGCCTTGCGCGCGGAATTTTAATTGACAATATCCGCATAATAAGATATACTATTCCTAAAACTTATGCGCGTTCCCCGCGCGAGGAGGACATCTTATGCGTATTGCTATCGGTTGTGATCACGGCGGCATCGTTTTGAAACCCGCGGTTTTGGAGTATCTCAAGGATAAGGGTGTGGAAGTCACCGACTTCGGCACTTACGACACGGCAAGCGTCGATTACCCCATCTACGCCAAAAAGGTCGCGGAAGCGGTCGCTTCGGGCGAGGCGGATAAAGGCATCTTGCTTTGCGGTACCGGCATCGGGATGTCCATCGCGGCAAACAAGGTCAAGGGCATCCGCGCGGCGGTTTTGTCGGATGAGTTCTCCGCGGCGGCGTGCTCCGCGCACAACAACGCAAACGTGCTTTGCCTCGGCGGCAGGGTCGTCTCTCCCGAAAAGGCGGTCAAGCTTGTCGATTTGTGGCTGACCACTCCTTTTGAGGGCGATAGGCACAACAGACGTCTTGCGATCATCGCGGAGATGGACGAGAGGAAGTAATATGGTCAAGGAGATCATGGACGAGATCCTGCAGGCGGAACAGCGCGCGGAAGAAGTCACCCTTGCGGCGACCGAACGCGCTAAGGAGATCCGCCGTCAGGGGGAAGAAACAAGCGCGGCGATCGTCGCGGAAGGGAAGAAGTCCGCGGCGGAACTTCTTATCTCCTTGGAAAAGGAGACGGAGGCTGCGGCTGCCAAAGAAGAAGCGTTCATCCTTGAAAAAGGGCGTGAAGAAGCGGCGGCGATCAGACGCGGCGCGGAGGGGAAGGTCACCGACGCGGCAAAACAGGTCAAGGATCGTTTGCTGAAGAAGTATGGCGTTGCTGCCCTTTAAAAAGCTTACTTTGATCGCGCATTCCGCGGATGAGGAGAAGATCCTCACCCTCTTATCGCGCACCGGCAGCGCGGAGATCATCCGCACTTCCGAAATAGAACATTGCGTCAAGGGAGACGCCTCCTCGCGGACGGAAAAGATATCGTCCGAGATGGCGGAGCTCTCTTTTTGTTTTGACTTTTGGCGGGCGGAGAAGGTAAAACTCGACAAGGTTTTGCGCAGGCAAAAGTCGGAAAACGTTTCTTTGACTTCCTACGCCCCCAAGAAGATCCCTCTTTTGGAAAAGATCCGCGCGGGTAAGCCGGACGTTGCATTTGATGAATTTGACAAGGTCGGCGAAGATCACGAAGATATTTTGGCGGTACAAAAGCGTCTGAGGGAGATCAGCGCCGAGGAGACCGAACTTCGCGGCGAAGCTACCCGCAACGCTTCTTTGATCGAGCAATTGTCTTTTTATGAAAAGTGCGACTTGCCTTTCGACGCCTTCAAGGCGGATCGGTTGGTGGAGACCGCCATCGGGCTTGCGCCCACCGACGTCCTTGCGACGGCGGATTTGTCGGACGTTCCCGCTCTTTGCTTAAAGGAGCTTGACAGCCGTCAGCGCGTCAGCACCCTTTTCGTCGCTTATCCCGCGGCGGAAAAAGAGACGATGCAGGAAAAACTTTCCGCTTTGAGCTTTTCAAAGTGTTCTTTCACTTTCCCCGTGACCGCGGCGGAAAAGATCGCGGAACTTCGCGCCCGCGGGGAGGAGATCTACCGCAAGGAGATCGCTCTTGCGGAGGAAGCCGTTTCGTACGAGGACGCCATCGCTTTGAGGATGCGCGTTTTGTACGACTATTATCGCGTGGAGTCCGAGAAGGCTCGCGCCATTGATTCCACCTTCCGCTCAACGACCTCTTTCGTCTTGACGGCGTGGGTGCCCGCACATATGGAGGAAGGGACGGAAAAAGCTCTTCAAGAATCCGGCGCCGTTTACTACAGCTTGTATGAAGACCCGCTTCCCGATGAGAAGTATCCCACCCTTGCAAAAAACAACGCGGTGGTCACCCCTTACGAGAGCATTACCAATATGTATTCCGCGCCCGACCCGCGTGAGATCGACCCCAACCCCTTCGTGGCGTTTTTCTACTTCGTTTTGTTCGGCTTGATGGTTTCCGACGCCGCATACGGTTTGATCCTCGCGCTTGGCGGCTTTGGGCTTTACTTCCTCAAAAAACCAAAGAAAGGGGAAGGGCAACTTTTGCTCATCATCGGGATGGGCGGCATTTCCACCTTGATCTGGGGCGTGATGTTCGGCGGATATTTTGGGGAATCCTTTATCAAACCCGTGATGTTCAACCCGATGAACGAACCGCTGAAAATGTTGATATTGTCCGTCGCGCTGGGTCTGTTCCAGATCCTGTTCGGTATGGGCATTTCCTTCGTTCAAAAGTGCAAAAATAAAAAACCGCTTTCCGCCGTGTTCGGTGAAGGCAGTTGGTTTATCCTGTTTATCGGCTTGGGGCTCTTCGTCTTGTCCGGTATGGTCAAGGGAGCGGCGGCGGTGAAGCTTCCCGCCTTGATCGTTCTCGGCATCGGCATCTTGTGCGTTTTGATCGGCGGCGCGATGGGTAAAAAGGGCGTCAAAGGCAAGTTGATCGGCGCCTTCGGCAACGTCTACAACGTGACGGGCTTTATGAGCGACATCCTCTCCTACTGCCGTTTGTTCGGCTTGGGGCTGGCGACGGGCGTCGTCGGGATGGTCGTCAACTTGATCGCGGGCATTTTGCGTGATCTGATCCCCGTCGTCGGATACCTTTTGTTCGTCGTCATCCTCGTGGTGGGACACGTTTTCAACATCGCCATCAATACGCTGGGCGCCTACGTTCACAACAGCAGGCTCCAGTACGTGGAATTCTTCTCCCGTTTCTACACGGGCGGAGGGCATATCTTTAAGCCTATGGGCTCAGACCTAAAATATATCCATCTTAACAGTAAAGGAGGAAAAGATTTATGAGTATCGGTACTTTTTTGGCAATTCTCGGCGCGGCGCTTGCCGCCGGTCTTGCGGGCATCGGCTCCGCGATCGGCGTCGGTATGGGCGGACAAGCCGCGGCGGGGGTCACGAGCGAGGATCCGGATAAGTTCGGCAGCTGCTTGATCTTGCAGCTTCTTCCCGGCACGCAGGGCATTTACGGCTTGTTGATCGCCTTCATCGTGTTCATTAAGATCAAGGTGTTCGGCGGTATCATCGACATTTCCTTGGCGCAAGGCCTCGGGATGCTTGCGGGTTGCTTGCCCATTGCGATCGTCGGTCTCGTTTCCGCGATCCATCAAGGCAAAGTTGCCGTCAGCGGTATGGCTCTCGTTTCCAAAAGACCCGAAGAGCAATCGAAGGCCATCGTTATGGCGGTCATGGTCGAGACCTACGCCATTCTTGCCCTTCTCGTTTCCTTCCTTGCCGTTTTCTTTGCGATCTAAACTATGGCTAAGCAGGAACTTTTAAACAAGATCCTTTCCGACGCGGAAGAACGCGCTCGGACGATCGTCGCCGAGGCGGAAGGCAAAGCGGCGTCACAGGTAGCGGCAGCGGAAGCAGAACGCGCCGCCCTCTTGGACAGCGCTCGCAAGATGGCGTCCGCAGCGGCGCCCGAGACCATCCGTCGCAGGAAGTCAATGGCGGAACTCGAGGGCAGGAAGCTCGTTCTTTCGGAAAAACAAGCCTTGATCGGAGAAGCCTACCAAAAAGCGCTTCTTGCCGTTAAAGCAAGCGACAAGTACGAAGCCCTTCTGGTCAAGATGATCCTTTCGGTGGCGGAGGACGGTGACAGCGTGGTCTTCGCCGCGTCCGATTTTGACAAGGTGGATCGCAAAAAGATCCTTGCCGAAGCGATGAAGCAGGCGGGTATTCGTTTGACGGAAGATAAGGAAAAGGGTGCTTTCCTCGGAGGGATCGTCCTCCGCGGTAAAGACTGTGACAAAAACCTCACTTTGGAAGTGGAGATCGAAAATCTCCGTTCGGAGGAGGATATTTGCGCCAAGGCGCTGTTCTCTTGATATGGACGCAGGACTTTTGTTTCAAAACGCAAAAGTAAAATCCCGCGAAAGCGGACTTCTCGGGAAGGATAGGCTCCAACGCATCTCGGACGCCGTAACGGTGGAAGAAGCGATGCGTCTTCTTGCCGAGGCAAACTATCCCGCCGGCGCTTCGTACGACGAAGTTTTGACGCAGGCGGAAAAGGAAGCGTCCCTTTTGTTCAAAAGCACGATGACAAAGGGCTACGGCTTGGAATTCTTCCTGTTGACGGACGACTATCACAACGCCAAGGTCGCTGCCAAAGCCGCTTATTTCGGCGGGGCGAAAGAGGGCTACAAGCCCGAAGGCTTCGTCTCGATCGCAAAACTGGAAGAAGCTCTCGAAAAAGGGGAGTATAAAGAGATACCGCAAGGCATTGCCGACTGTTTTATTCTGTTGGATAAGTTAAAAGCAAAAGACGCGCTCGTTCCTTCGGCGGTGGATATTGCTTTGGATAAAGCGGTGTTTGCGGAGATCAACGCAAAAAGAAAAAGCGCGGCGAAGGTGATCAACCGATACTTCGATCTTCTCGCCGACTTAAAAAACGTTTCCGTCGCTTACCGTGCCCGTAAGGCGGAGTTCAGCCTTGACAAGGCAAAAGAAATGTTTTTGCCAATGGGTACGATCGACAAAAAAGATCTTTTGAAGATCGCGGAGTTCGGTGAGGACGCCGCGGATAAGCTCAGCGCGGGCGGCTTTGTCAAAGAGGCGCTTTCCGTCTTGAAAGAGGGGGTCGGCGCTTACGAAGTTTATACGGACGACGCGCTTATCGCCCTTCTTAAAAAGGAAAGGTACGATATGTTTTCGCCGGCGCCTATCGCGGGACTGTATATCGGAAAGTTGCGCGAGATCAAAAACGTCAGGTTGCTTCTTGCCCGCATCGCCAACGGTGTGGATAAGGAGCTTATCAAGGGGAGAATGAGGGAGCTTTATGTCTGAGAAAAGCAGCATTGCCGCGCTGGGCGACGCGGATACCGTCTTTGCCTTTAAGGCAGTCGGCGCGGACGCTTACCCGGTGGCAAACGAAGCGGAAGCCAGAGAAAAACTTCGGCTTCTTGCCCGAAACTACGACATTATTTTCATCACCGAGCAGTTTGCCGAAAAACTGCCCGACTTGATAGCGAGATATAAGACTCGTCCTTTTCCGGCTGTGATTCCGATGCCTTCGGTTTCGGGAAGCACGGGGTACGGCAGACGCCTCGTTAAGGCGGACGTCGAAAAGGCGATCGGTACCGATATATTGCAAGTAGAGGAGAAAAAAGAATGACTAATGGCAGGATCGTAAAAGTCGCAGGCCCGCTGATCGTTGCGGAAAACATGCAGGACAGCAAGATGTACGACGTCGTGCGCGTCAGCCGCGAAGGACTCATCGGCGAGATCATTGAGCTGAGAGGCGACAAGGCTTCCATTCAGGTATACGAAGAGACGGGCGGTCTCGGCGTGGGCGAAGAGGTGGTCTCCACCGGCGAACCTTTGTCCGTGGAGTTGGCGCCCGGCTTGATCGAAAGTATTTTCGACGGTATTCAACGTCCTTTGGTCAAACTCAGAGACCTTTCGGGCGGCAGGATCGGAAGAGGACTTCAAGTCAACGCGTTGGATCACGAGCGCAAGTGGGAATTCGTGCCCTTAAAGAAAGTAGGCGACAAGGTCGTCCCCGGCGACGTACTCGGTATGGTCAAGGAGAATACCTTGATCGACCATAAGATCCTCGTCCCCTTTGGCGTTACGGGTACCGTTAAATCCATCGAAAGCGGCAACAAAACCATCGTGGATGACATCGCGGTCATCAAGACGGAAAAGGGCGACAAGGCGGTGCAGATGCTTCGCAAGTGGCCCGTGCGTCGTCCTCGTCCCATTAAGGAAAAGATTTCTCCGTATATGCCGATGGTCACCGGTCAGCGCGTTATCGACACGTTGTTCCCCGTGGCAAAAGGCGGCGTGGCGGCAGTTCCCGGTCCGTTCGGCAGCGGCAAAACCGTCGTTCAGCACCAACTTGCCAAGTGGGCTGACGCGGATATCATCGTCTATATCGGTTGCGGTGAGCGCGGCAACGAAATGACCGACGTTTTGAACGAGTTTCCCGAACTGATCGACCCGAAGTCGGGTGAACCTTTGATGAAGCGCACGGTGCTCATCGCCAATACTTCGGATATGCCCGTGGCGGCGCGTGAGGCGTCCATTTATACGGGTATCACGATCGCGGAATACTTCCGTGATATGGGCTACAACGTCGCCATCATGGCGGACTCCACTTCTCGTTGGGCGGAAGCGTTGCGTGAAATGAGCGGCAGGCTTGAGGAAATGCCCGGTGAAGAAG
>DMCI01000070.1 GCA_003445835.1 Clostridiales bacterium | reverse complement strand
TTTCAAAAGAGGTTGACCAACTTTATTGAAAAGACCCGTGACGGAAAGTTGATCATCGGTTACGGCGGCATTGAAAAGTATTACAAATAAAGATGTGCTTTATGGCTTCAAGCAAAGAGTTTTTACAGTGCGTTTTGGAACAGCTGTCAGATCTTTCGGGCGTTACCTATAAGCCGATGATGGGGGAGTTTTTGCTGTATCTGGACGGCAAACTTTTCGGGGGTGTGTACGACGATAGATTTTTGATCAAATCGACGGATTTTGCTAGCAAAACGATCCCGAATGCACCGCTGGAACTTCCGTACGACGGGGCAAAGCCGATGATCCTTGTCGAAGATCTTGACGACAAAGCGTTTTTGACTCGCTTGATCGCCGGCACGGCAAAAGACTTGTCCGCGCCGAAAAAGAAAAGGTGAGTATTTTGTTTTGCAAGCAAAAAGCAGGTTTTTCGGTTACTTGCTTGCTTTCCTACCGACCAAATGTTATGATATACATATCATAGTGATATGAGGAGTGCTACTTATGAACGTAATGGACACCTTGCGTGAAAGAGGATTTATCAAGCAGACCGTTTTTGAAGAGGATCTTTATAAGCTTCTCGGCAGTGAAAAGGTCAGTTTTTATATCGGGTTCGACCCCACGGCGGACAGCCTGCACGTCGGGCATTATCTTGCGATGATGGCTATGAGCCATATGCAAAAGGCGGGGCATCGCCCGATCGTTTTGATCGGCGGCGGTACGGGGATGATCGGCGACCCTTCGGGTCGTACCGATATGCGCAATATGCTTACGGCGGAGACGGTCAAGCACAACTGCGAGTGCTTTAAAAAGCAAATGAGCCGCTTCTTCTCCTTTGAAGGGGACAACGCTGCGATCATGGTCAACAACGGCGATTGGCTTTTGAACCTCAACTATGTTGACTTCCTGCGCGACGTAGGCTCGTTGTTCAGCGTCAACAGGATGCTTACCGCAGAGTGCTACAAAAATCGTATGGAAAAGGGGCTCACCTTCCTTGAGTTCAACTATATGTTGATGCAAAGCTACGACTTCTTGGTGCTTTTCCAAAAGTACGGTTGCGTATTGGAGTGCGGCGGCGACGATCAATGGAGCAATATGCTTGCGGGCGCAGACCTCATTCGTCGCAAGCTCGGTAAAGATGCTTTTGCGATGACTTTCCCGCTGCTTACCAACAGCGAAGGCAAAAAGATGGGTAAGACCGCTTCGGGCGCCGTGTGGCTCTCGGCGGAAAAAACCTCTCCGTACGATTTTTACCAGTATTGGCGCAACGTGGAAGACAGCGAGGTCAGAAAGTGCATGAAGCTTTTGACCTTTATGCCTCTTGACGAGATCGAGGAAATGACCGCCTATCAAGACGAGCGTATCAATGCGGCAAAAGAGCGTTTGGCGTACGAGATCACCAAAATCGTGCACGGCGAGGCGGTCGCCGACGACGTGGTCAAAAAGGTCAAAGCGGCTTTCTCCGGCGACGCCGAGAATATGCCGACCAAGGAGATTCCCGCTTCAATGACTAAGGTGGTGGATATTTTGGCGGAAGTAGGGTTTGCCCCCAGCAAGAGCGAAGCGCGCAGGTTGGTGCAGGGCAATGCCGTCGCCGTTGACGGCGTTAAGGTCGCCGACGTAAATGCGGAAGTGACCGACAGTCAGATCGCAAACGGTTTCATTCTTTCCAAAGGAAAGAAAAATCGCTTGAAGGTCATCTTTTCAAAATAAATGTATTTTACCGTAGGGGGTGACGGGACCGCGGAGGTTACCGTCAAGCACAGCAAGTTTATCGCTTTTTGTTCTTTCGTCGCTTCGGACGACGAAGCGGAAGCCTTTGTGAAAGGGGTCAAAAAGCGCTATACAGACGCGACGCACGCCCCCTACGCTTATTTATTGGGGGAAAAAGCCGATAAATCGAGAGCAAGCGACGACGGCGAGCCGTCGGGGACTTCGGGCATTCCCATTTTGGAAGCGATCAAAAATTCGGATCTCACCAATACGGTTGTCGTAGTCGTCAGGTACTTCGGCGGTATCAAACTGGGTACGGGAGGACTTGCTCGTGCTTACGCCGACGCCGCGCTCTCTGCGCTTGACGTCGCCGGCAAAAAGGCCTACGATAAATGCGCCGTGTTTTCCCTTTTTTGTGATTACAGTTTGATCAGCGCCGTTCAAAATCAGATCTACGCCTTTGGCGGTATTATTCAAAACGCGGATTATGCGGGCGGAGCCAGACTCACCGTCGCCGTTCCGTCGGATAAAAAACAGACGTTTCTTTGCGCTCTTGCGGACGCAACATCGGGCAGGGCGTCGGTAACGGAAAACGAGGAAACCTATTGCGAGGTGAAAACATGTTGAAAGGCTTTTTGATAGGCAATTACACCGATAACGACAAAAAAACCGGCGTGACAGCCATCCTTTGTCCCCAAGGGGCGATCGGCGGCGTTTCCGTCCGTGGCGGCGCGCCCGCTACGCACGAGACGGATCTTTTGAAGTCGGAAAGTACCGTGCAAAAGATCAACGCTGTGGTCTTGTCGGGTGGCAGTGCTTTCGGATTGGAAGCAATTTCCGGCGTGATGCAATATTTGTCCGAGCAGGGCTGCGGCTTTGACGCGGGTGGCTACAAAGTGCCCATTTGTTCGGGCGCATCCATTTATGATTTGGAGTACGGCTCCTTTGGGTTTCCCGACAAAACGGCGGGGTACGCCGCGGCAAAGACTGCCGTCGAAGTGAAGGAGATGTCGGGCAGTATCGGAGCGGGCACCGGCGCAACGGTCGCCAAACTCGGCGGGATGCAAACGGCAAAACCGTCCGGGATGGCTGTCGTAACGGGCAAGAAAGGCGAGTTGGAGGTTGCCGTCGTCACGGTGGTCAATGCCCTTGGCAACGTCTACGACCCCGCAACGGGCAAGGCTGTCGCTTTTTCAAGCGGCAACGCTTTCGGTTACTTAAATACGACGATCTCTTGCGTTCTCACAAATGCAAAACTTACAAAAGCGCAGGCGAATAAGATCGCGGATACTACGCAAGATGCTTATGCGCGTTGCATTCGTCCCGTGCATACTCTTCTTGACGGCGACAGCATTTTCGTAATGGCGTCGGAAGAGGTGGAAGCCTCTCTCCTCGAAGTGCAAATGCTTGCGGACGAAGTCTGTGAAAAAGCAATTTTGAAGGCGGTAAAGCAACTATGGTAAAGCTCGTTTCCGCGCTTTCTATGAAAAAGGCGGATGAACAAACCATTCAAAGCGGCGTTTCTTCCGTTGAACTGATGAAGCGGGTTGCGGCGGGCGTGTTGGAAAACGCTTTTCCCCGTGAGGGACGATCTTTGATCGTCAGCGGAAAGGGCGGCAACGGCGGCGACGGCTACGCTTTGTATCTTTTGATGAAAGAGAAAG
>DMCI01000045.1 GCA_003445835.1 Clostridiales bacterium | reverse complement strand
ACCCTTAAGATTGAACACAAAGGCAAAGACCATCAAAACGATCGCCGTGTTGCAAAGGTGCAACGGAAGCGACCCGATGAAGTTCTTGCCCGGGTAAACGTAATTTGCAAAATAAGAGAAGAAGCCGCTGAGCGCGAGCATAGTAAGCAGGTAACGCCTTTCGGACAAAGATTTCTTTTGAAAAAGAAGCTGCATTGCAAGCGGAAAAGCCAAGGTGAAGTAGATAATGAGTCTGTGCGACACCGTAAACCCTTCCGGCTCCGAGCCGATGAGCCCGAACAACAGTTGCGGGACGTACGTCGGCATAAAGGCGAATACGAAAAGCAGGAAGTAGAGTCCCATCTTGCCGAGACGTTTCCCCATTCCCTTAAAATCGCGCGTCATGACCACGCGGATCAACTTCTCAAACGCGATCGCACCCGATAGGCCGATCACGCAAGCATACACTACGACGCGCCAATGATATAATGAATGGCTCACGCCGGGGACGTACAGCATCGTCGTGATGACGGGACGGAAGAAAATGCAGTTCAAGACTACGACGATCGGCGCAAAAAATGCGGCGAAATCCTCCGAATCCTTTTTGTTGAAGAAAGGCATCATCACAAGATTCGCAATCATAAAGTTGGTCATCCACTTTAAGATCGCAACGAGAGCCGTCACCGTCGGGGAATAAGGCATCCGCTGGGCGGTGATATACGGAAGTTCATCAACAGCCGCAGTGAGCCCCACCTGCATTGAGATGGACTCACGCATGAAAAGCTGCGGCATATAGACCAAGAACAACAGGACGGACAGTGCCTTATAAAACAGGTCCTGCATCGGGAATTCTTTCCCCTTGATCTTCAATTGTTTTTTATCGAGAACTTTCCCGATGATGCGAAACGCAAAAGCAAACGCCAGCGTTCCGCAAAACAGAATGGCTTCGTTCATACTCCCAATTAGTTGCGGTAAAAACCGCAATCGTCATTCGTATATGCTTGTCGGAACTATCAAAAAAACTATCTGCTTGCCATCAGGACAAAAAGCGGCAATATCTGAGATAAGAAACGGCGCTCTCCTTATACTCCGGTTCAATGACGTCAAAAGACGCTTCGCTCCGTCCCCTGCCGTCGGAAACGCGGGCGGAAACGCAGCTAGGCTCAAACGCCTCGGAGATGGTGATCGCCACCGTCGACCCAAACAAGATCGCGGTAAAGAAATCAATAACGAAAGAAAATTCCCCAAGGCCGGCAAACGCATCCAGCGTAAACTCGACGGAGAGGAACGGATTGCGCATAAACGCAAAGAAATTTGCAATAGCAGGACTGTGGAAGCGGAACGAAGAAAGAGTCACGATCGCCATCGGCAAAAACCCGATCGCAAAGAAAACTCCTTTCAAATCAGAAGATTTGTTCTTCCCTTCTTTAGATAGCTTGTGTCTGACCATCGAAACGATGAGTGCGATCAAACACAAGAGCGCCAACGCGCCGGTCAAAAACCCGGTTGATAACATCTTCTTAATCCTATTATATAAGTATTGTATCAAGATTGTTCTGTGTTGTCAAGAGTTTTCACGAAGTATGCGCTTTGCCTGTTTTTGGTAAATAATGTGTAAATATAATATACCAATCCGAACTTTTTCCACCAAATTTCACCCTCTCCCCGCCACGAAAAAGAAGTGCCCCCGATGCGAGGTCCGACAAAAAACCGTTTCAAAAGATGCTCGCAATAACAAAAAGATCGCGCAAACACGCACGCGATCTTGTTTACTATTCTTACTACCCTACTTCTTTAAGGCAAAGAAACGGGTAGATGCAAGGCTAGAAAACCCATTAGACGGCGTAGAGTGGTGGCAAAGACAAGCGCTCTTTGAAGAAAAGGGCAGGCGCGTACTCCTTGTACGTAACTGCCCTTTGATGAAATAGTTAGCGAAGTATATGCCCCGCTATACGCCGTCGTAAACGCGCGCGTTTACAAAGCGCGGATGGCCTCGACGGGCGACTTCCTCGCCGCAAAATACACCGGGAAGAAGGTAGCGATGACCGACACGAAGAGCGATATACCAAAGACCAACGCGATGTTGATGGGTCCAAAGTGCAACAGTTGCATGCTAAGCACTTCCGAAATGCTTCTGTTAAGGAAGAAGCACACCACGAAGGAACCTACGCACGCAAGTACAAAGCAGATAAACGCGATGATAAGCGCCTCAGCGTAGAATATCTTAAAGACGTCCGACCCTCTGGCACCGACGGCGCGCAGAATGCCGATATCCTTCTTTTTGGCGGAAATGGACACCGAAATAAAGTTCAAAAGGAAGAACGCCGCAAGGAGTCCGACGCCCAAGCCGACGTACAAGAATATCTTTTCCAGTTCCTGTATGAGCGATAGGAACATTTGCAGTTCTTGATAAACGCTGCTCCTGATATTGATCACCGTATCCTTTTCGGTTGAGCGAAGCGCTTCGACCTGGTTCATGGAATTGTCCGTCAGCGTAACGAGGAAGTTGTACTTTGCGTCCGCAGGCACCACGTAACTTGTTTCCGCTATTTGAACTTGATATCCGCCCGCATAGGAAACGTACGACGCGTGGCTGTTCATAAACTCTTCCGAGATAAAATAATTCGAAGGCCAATCCATCCCCGGAATCACAAAATAACCACGGATGGGAAGCGTCCCTTTGTTGTTGTTTTTATCGATATAATAAAGGTACTTCCCCGAAATAGAAAGCGCGCTCGCCTGCAACTCAAAGGGATGCTCCGCCTCCATATCCGCATAGCCATTGGACGTCATATACGCGTTGATCTTGTTTTTGACGAGCAAATAATCCGCATCGCTCAACGAACCGTCTCGCAACCCGTTGACGACATCGTAGTCATCTCTGTTGTCGATTACTTCTCCATAGCCGAAGTCGTGCAACATTTCAATCACGCACGCGTATTTTTGTTTTTCCGTGCTATCGGAGTTTACAACTTCCTCAAGTTTCGCCCACATCTGATCGGTCGGACGCGCGCTATCGGAATTGTTGTAATAGCAATAGTTTTCAATCGCTTGGTAAGCCGTATAAAAGTCCCCGCTCGTATACGCAGTATCCCACGTATAGACAAGTTGTTGCGCCTGCTTAAAAAGTAACACCCTGTTTAGGATTTGAGATTGCCAAGCTTCCGCAAACGCTTTTTTCGCGGCGTACCCGTTGTCTCTTGAATTGTTGAGTCGACTTTGGAAAACTTCGTCGTTATAGGCGTCTTCCGCCCCTTTCACAAATGCGACGCGATTGGATATCCTCCACCAGTATTCATCCATACGAGACCGCGACATCTCATTATAGCGCTGTTCGGAAATGTAAACGCCCGTTTTGTCGTAGGTGGTCTCGTTTCCCGTAAGGTCGTAAAAGAGGAACGTGCTTTCTCCGTAGATCCGACGGGTTTTATCCGTATACAAACTATACGTCTGTTCCGAAAAATCACCGACGTCCCACGTGATTTCGCTTTCATTAAAATAAATGCCCTTGTAATTATCTTGTTGTATATAGATCGAATTGCCGCCGCCCGTGCTGATCCTATCCTTATACGCTTCGTAAAACTCCGGCGTTACGAAAACGACAAGGTGGAATCCGTTTGTCAAAAAATCCTTAAAAGAACTTTGCAAAGAAACTTTATCCTTATCGTTGACGTGGTTTGCCGAGCCCGGAGCCGCCTTCAGATCCAAATACTTTTGCGGGATCTCTCCGACGTTGTAAATGCCGGTAATGGTAAACGACTCGTCGCTGATCGCATTGGATGAAAACTTTGCTTTCTTTCCGACAAGATCGCTGACCGTATTATATTCGTTTTCTTCCCCGATAAAGAGTTCGGCAAGATAGGAAGGTAACGCCACTTCGTTTGCCGCCGTCGGATACGCGCCCGCAATCAGAGTAAAACCTTGTCTGGACATAAAATCCGCGCCGCAATCCGAAAAACCCGCCGTGCCTAGGACTACGTAGTAATTTTGATCGGTTGGCGAGATGGTAGGCGTAACGTAATTTGAACCGTTTATCAGTCTGATATCGCTGACGTTGAAGTCGGAATACGAATAATCGGTAAAATTAAAAACGCCCGCAAAATCCAAACCGTTTTTGTTCCTTGTTTGCACTTCGGATGCGCCAAAACGCGTGGATATTTCGTTTTCCCAATCGTAATCGTATTCCCTGTTGCCGTTGTCGTCCACGCGATAGGTCGTAATCTTTGTAGTATAAGATTTGCTGATTGTCGCGCCGGGGTAGTTTGCCTCCTTCATCGCTTCGGAAACCGAATAGTTGGGATCGTACAGCATAAAAGTGCTGACCACGCCGAAAAGAACAAACGCCGCCACGGCAAGAAGGATCGTAAAGATCAAGCGGATCGGCTTACTTTTAAGCCCGCTGGCACCCATTTTGACGGCGTGCCCGAGCGGCAGGTGCGACTTAATGAATTTTGTCTGACTGCCGTCGTACTCTTTGGTTTCTATGCGTTCGGTATCCTTAAAGGATTCTTTACTGCCGTTTTCATTGATCCTACATGCGCGTTTGACTCCGGGAAGATCTTTTTGATCCGCCGTGATGATGACTTCGCCCTTTTGCCCGCGAAGCATCTGTCCGATCTTTTTCAGTTCATCATCGGTCAATGCCTCGGCGTCCTTGATGGCGATGGTGTTGTCGGAGATTTTTGCCACGTTTTCTTGTGACTCGGCAGCGAGCGCTTGCCCGGACAAGTCGGACGGATTGTTGTAAGTTTTGCTGACGTCCGAGATAATTTTGCCGTCCTTCAGCTCAATGATACGGTCACCGTAATACTCCGCAAACTCCCTATCGTGTGAAACGACGATGACAAGTTTCGTTTTGGAAAGCTTTTTTAAGGTATCCAAAACTTGCTTGCCGGTATTGGAATCCAAGGCGCCCGTCGGCTCGTCCGCCATGATGATCTCGGGTTCCTTAATAAGAGCGCGCGCGATGGCTACCCTTTGCTTTTGACCGCCGGAAAGGGTGTTGGGCTTGCGTTTGCCGTACCCGGCGAGATCCACCTGCTCCAAAAGCGCAGCAACGGCGGCTTTGTCGTTGGGTTTACTTTGCAGTTGCAAGGCAAGCG
>DMCI01000108.1:5570-5757 GCA_003445835.1 Clostridiales bacterium | reverse complement strand
TGACTTCAATGACCAAGCCGTCCGATGCGATCTCAAAGACGGTGTCAAGGGCATCTTCCTCTTTTTCTTCCGCTTCTGCGGCTTCCTCCTGCGGCTCTTCCGTCGCTTTGACGACAGGCTCTTTGACGGGGACTTCTTCCTCGACTTCTTCCGCAGGCGACGCTTCCTCAACGGGAGGTTCGGGCTC
>DMCI01000108.1:0-5490 GCA_003445835.1 Clostridiales bacterium | reverse complement strand
TCGGGTTCCGGCTCGGGAGTAGGCTCCTCCGCAAATTCAAAGACCACGTCCTCGATCTCCTCTTCGGGAGCGGGGGCTGCGGGTGCGGTGTTTTCCTCCGTCACGACGGGCGCCTTTGCGGGCGCTTCTTCCGGCTTCTTTTCCACGGGTTGCTTTTTGGGTCTGACGGGACGTTTTACTTTACCGAAAGTCTTTTCAAGCTCCTTGGCTTCGTCGTCTTCCGCCTTTTCCGCCGCCGCGATCGCCTTTTTCGCTTCGGTCGGGGTCATATCCGATTCGGACTTTTTGACCTGCTTGCTTTCGATAAGCGACTCGTCGTCCTGCATCGGAAGCTGTTCCATATAATCCACTTTGGCGGGAAATTCCTCCGTATAAATGAAGCGGCTCGTAAACGCTTCCGCGATCAAGCGCCTTGCCGTCCTTGCCTCTTGCGGAGAGCGCACGGGCGCAAATGTGCCAAAACCGGCAAATTTCTTTTTCTTGGAGAAGTCCGCGTGCGGAAAGTCCTTTGCGTTCACCGCACCGTAATCCAGCGCCACGCAAACGCAAAGTTCCCCGCCGAAGATCACCATTTTTACGATGGTATCGTTGCCCACCGCAAAACTTTCCGCATCCCAAGAGGAACGCTCCTTGACCTTTTCAAACGCCATGCAATAGTTTTTGATCTCGTCGTAAAAATACTTGATCCAATCGTCCTGGATCACGCGCGACAAAAAGCTGCGATCGTACTTGGCGACCTTGACCTTATTTCCCTTACCTTTGCCTACGACTTGAACGGAATCCGACTTCGAAGGAAACTTTTCCATAACAGACCTCTTCCCTGCAATATTTCATGCGAATAGTATATTAATTATATTACAAACGACTGTAAAAATCAATCCATTGACGTAAAACGTCAAAAGTGTGTTTTCACTTAAAAACGATGCGCAAATGCGTTTTGCGTTAAAACGCCGAAAACATTCTCTTCAAAACCAAACGCCGCCTTGACCCTTTTCCACTCGGCGGGAACGCTTGTTGCGGATACCGTCATATTGTCCGAGCAAAGCGCGACGGGGATCCCCGCCTCCATAAAGCGCTTGATAGGATGATCTTCCATCCTGTCCACCGCCCCCGTTTGCAGGTTGCTGGTCGGACAGCACTCGATCAAAACACCGTTTGCCTTGACGCGATCCGACACCTCTTTGCTTTTTATCGCAACGCCGTGTCCGATGCGTTTTGCGCCAAAGTCCAAAGCCGCCTTAACGCTCTCCTCCCCCGCGGCTTCCCCCGCGTGGATCGTGACGTTCAAGCCGAGTTTTGCGGCAAGCGAAAAAACCTCTTTGTAGTTTTCGGTCGGATACAAGGCTTCCGCCCCCGCGAGGTCCACGCCGCAAACGCCTTTTCCCTTATACTCCGCGGCAAGTTCCACGGTTAAAAGGTTTTCACTCAAACTGCGTCCGCGCATACAGCACAGGATCGGTTTCATCGGCAGTTTTGTCTTGCTTACTCCCTTGAGCGCCCCTTGGACGATCCTTTCCGCATTGACGCCTTTTTGAGTGTGCAAGACGGGGGCAAAGCGAACTTCCGCATAGGTATATCCCTGCGCAAAAAGACGGTCGCCCAAACTCGTTACGGCAAACTCCACCGCCTCGTCGTTTTGCATCACCGAAAGCGGCAACTCGAATTTTTGAAGATAATCGTTCAAACTCCCCCTGCCGTCAAAGGTCATCAAACGTAAAAGGTCCTCTTCCTTTTGGGTAAAAAGAGAGACGCCCGAAAGCTTTGCCATAAACAAAACTTCCCGCGGCGTCAACGATCCGTCAAGATGCAAATGCAGGTCGATCATAAAGCGCGTTCCGCCAAAAGGGCGCCCGTCAGATCGTACAGTCTAACGGCACTTTCATCTAACAGAATAAAACTTTTTGCCGTCCCTTCTTTGGGCAGACTGGGCGACCCGGGATTGCAAACGATCACGCCATTCCTTTCCTTGATGAACCCGGTATGAAAATGCCCGTACAACACCACGTCCGCCCTGCCTTTGGGAAGGTGATCGACGTCGTATTTGTCCCCGTGCGAAGCGTGGATCACTTTGCCGCCGAGGAACAACACGGCTTCTTTTACCATTTCAAACGCAGATACCGTCTGATCGACGTCGCTGTCGCAGTTGCCTCTGACCGCGATGATCTTATCGGCGTTTTTGTTCAACAACTCCGCCACGCCGCGCGGATCGTACCCTTCGGGAAGAGGATTTCTTGCGCCGTGGTAGTAAAGATCGCCGAGAAGAAGAAGTTTTTCCGCCCCCAGCGTTTCCGCCAAGTTCAAAACGGCGCGCGCCGCAACGAGCGAGCCGTGGATATCCGAAACGACCGCTATTTTCATTTTTCCACCTTTGTTTTGAGTGCGTCTAACGCCTCAAAGTATCCGTCGAAGCCCTTGCCCGTCACGCGCAAAAAGGCATACAACGAAACGTAACTGATCTTTCTGAACTCCTCGCGAGCGTCCACGTCGGTCAAATGCACTTCCACCGTGGGGATATTGACCGCTTTCAACGCGTCCAAGATCGCCACCGACGTATGCGTATAGGCGCCCGGATTGATGACGATGCCGTCGTACTTGCCGAGGGCGCGCTGGATCTCGTAAACGATGCGCCCTTCGTAATTGGATTGCAAACATTTTACTTTGACGCCGATCTTTTTGGCGTGTGCCTTGATCTCCTTCACCAAAGTTTTGTAATCCTTTTTGCCGTAAAGATCGGGTTCACGCACGCCAAGCATATTCAAATTTACGCCGTTGATCACAAGCACTTTCATCCTTTTTGCACCTCGTCAATAATTTTTTGCACGGCATCTTCGATGCCTTTGTCGTTGTCTACGACGATTTCGGCAAGCGCCTTGTAAATGGGCTCGCGCTCACGGAACAAGGCTTCGATCCTTCCCCCTTGGCTTAGGGGCCTGCCCGTATCGGTCAATGCGGAAAGATCACGCCGCAAATAGACCACCACTCCGTTTTGGCGCAGGTTCAAACGGTTGCGCTCCTTGAGGACTGCGCCGCCACCCGTGGCGATGACCAAGCGATGTTTTTTGGACACCTCCGCAATGACTTCGCTTTCGTAAATGCGAAAAGCGTCTTCCCCTTCTTTGGCAAAGATGGCGGGAATGTCGCCGTGCGCTTTGACGATCTCCTCGTCCGCGTCCACGAAGTCCCTGCCCAGCCTTTCCGCTAAACGACGTCCGACGGTGGTCTTGCCGCAAGAGGGCATCCCGATCAAAACGATATTTCTGTCCTCTCTAAGGATCTCCTTGACGATGCGGTCGACTTCCTCTTCGGGCGGAAGAACGCCGCGGAACTTTTCCGCGCTGTACGCCGCCTGCCCGACGAGCATATCGAGCCCCGTCGCAACGGGGAGCCCCCTATCCTCCGCTTGCAAAGCAAGGCGAGTCTTAAAGGGATTGTAAATGACTTCCTGCACCCCTTCCAAAGCGGGGAACGAGGAAAGATCGATCAAACCGTCCTCGTTTCCGGGAAAGGTACCCACCGGCGTGGTGTTGATGATATAAGCCGCGTCTTTGTGCTTATCTACGTTTTGGTAGTTGTCCTCGCCGTTGCGGGAGATCTTGACGATCGTCGCCGCGCCGTTTTCCCTAGCCAAATATTCCGCCGTTTCGGACGTGTTTCCGGAGCCCAAGATCAACACCTTTTTCCCTTTTAGGGAAACGCCCGTCCGTTTGAGAGCGTACTCCATCCCGCGGATATCCATATTGTAGCCTTTGAGTTTATCCCCGTCCCGCATCACGAGATTGACCACGCCGAGGGCTTTTGCCTCGGGCGAGATCTCATCCAAAAAGGGAATGACCGCCTTTTTATAGGGGATGGTGACGTTAAAACCGACGTACCTGCCCGAGCGAATGAAAGAAGCCAGTTCCTCCTCCTTGACCTCGGTCAAGTCGTAATCGTAGCCGAGCTTGTTGTGTACGACTTTTGAATAGCTGTAGTCCAGCCTTTTGCCGATCAAGCAGTAATCCGCCATATCATTCCACTCCGAAATAGGTCGGGACGTCCGCGATATCCACCTCGGTCAAACGACAATCGCCGATGCCCGCAATAGTGACGAGGGTCAGCTTGTCCCCCGCCTTCTTTTTGTCCGCCGAAAAATAGGGGATTAATTCCTCAACGGGATTGAGTTCCAACGCAAGATCGTTTTCGAGCAAAAGCTCCTCGATCTTGTAAAACTCCTCTTCCGAAAGTTCCCCACGATCGTAGGCAAGACGCGCCATCACGCGCACCCCGTATGCCACCGCAACGCCGTGCGGCACGACGAATTCCGTCAAAGTTTCCACCGCGTGCGCGACGGTATGTCCGAGGTTCAACAGCTTGCGCAAGCCGCCTTCCTTCTCGTCCGCTTCCACGATACGACGTTTGATATCCACCGAAAGCGCGATGAAGTCCTCCAAGTTTTCGGACGTCAAGCCGGAAGACAAGATATCAAAGATCTCCCCGCCTTCCAAGACGGCGTACTTTACCCCCTCGCCAAGCCCGTTGCGGATCTCGTCGTACGGGAGAGTCTTCATAAAATCGGTATCAAACAAAACCAATTCGGGCTGATAAAAGGCACCGACGAGGTTTTTGCCCTTCGGGAGATCCACCGCCGTCTTGCCGCCCACCGACGAATCGATCGCCGCAAGCAAGCTGGTGGGCATATTCACAAAGTGGATGCCGCGCATATAGGTAGCGGCGGCAAACCCCGCAAGATCCCCCACCACGCCGCCGCCGAGGGCAAGCACGGTATCGGTGCGGGTAAAGCCTTCCTCCGCGAGAAAGTTCAAAAGATCGGTATAAGTGCGAAGATTTTTGCTTTCCTCCCCCGCGTCAAAGGTGAAGATACTGGGCTCAAAACCGCGATAGACCAACTCGTCCGCGACGCCCTCCGCATAAAGAGGAGCTACGTGCGTATCCGATACGATCATCACTTTGCCCGTGCGCCCGAGCGCGGAAAGATACTCCCCGATCTTGGCGGAAAGCCCGCTGCCGATCAAGACTTCGTAAGAGGTGGAAGCGTTTACTTCAACTTTTTTCATACTATTCTCCGTCCAAATAACGTCTGAACGATACGCCAACGTCGTGGACGTAACGCATCGCCGTCAAAAGTTCCTCTTCGGGTACCGAGCCGAAGCGTACCTCAAAATTCAAATTGCCGTCGTACCCGACTTCCTTCAGCGCCGAAAGCAGCGCGTCAAAAGGCAGTTTGCCAAAATACGGAGGCAGGTGATCGTCCCTGTCACCCGTGTTGTCGTGAAGGTGCAAGGCAAGCAACCTTTTGCCGATAGAGCGCACCATCGCAGGGATATCTTCCTTGGTGATAAAGGCGTGTCCGCTGTCCAAACAAACGCCGAAGTTGTCGCCGAGGGCGTCCTTTGCCCGGGCGAGCTCCTCCCCCGTGGAATAAATGGTGGGAAGCAGACGCTTGAAGCCGTCCTTCTTCTCGGTAATGAACATATTTTCAAGGAGAGCGGT
>DMCI01000143.1 GCA_003445835.1 Clostridiales bacterium | reverse complement strand
GTTTGGCGGCGGGTTCCTGCGGCAAGAGCGCAAACAATTTGAATTGTTCCGCCTCTTGTGATTGCACCTGCCATTTGCCCGACCTTGAGTGCGGCTGTATGAACCCCGCTTGCAAAGTGGCGGGCAGTTGCTTCCACGAGGAGAACGGAGAACAGGTCTTAAACGAAGGCTGCAACTGCTCCGTACACGCAAAGAAACCTCTTATCGAGATATTGAACGAAGTGATCGATCACGTCGCTTTGGACGGCTCGCGCGGGGTGATCGGCGTGGTGACCAAGGGCAACGCTCTTGCGACGATCGCGTCGTTGCTTTCCTTGCGTATCGTCGTGCCCGAATTGGTTTTGGGCGCCAACATCAACCTGCGTGATCTGGGCGCAGAGGTATCCGTTGCGATGTATCGTGAAAACGCCGCCGTCTTTGAATTGGGTATCGACGTGGGCGATCTCGTGATCGAATTCGCTCCGCGCGCTATCCTTAAAAACACTTCGGATTACCGCGATTGGAAGACTCTTACGGTCGGCGTATCGATGGATGCGGATATTACTTTTGCGATGGACGGCGTCTACGCCGAAACTTTGACGAACTATATTGCCGAAAACGTGGAAGGCGATTCGATGAAGATCGTCGTCGGCAACAATACCGCGCAAGACAAGGTGGAATTGGCTTTGGGCTTGGAGATCGCGGCGAACGTCGCTTTGAACGGCCTTGTCCGTCCCGACGTGGAACTTTGGCTTTCCTTCTACGCAAAGACGGGAGAGGGTGAACTTTATAACAGCGGGTCCAACCTGATCTCCCTTTACTACAATTCCAACGAGGAAACGGGCGGCGTGCGACAAGAAGTACTGTATATCGCGGGTTCCGCTTACGGTGCGGAAAACGCCGTGAAACTTACCAACGTCGGATTGTACGACGTCGTGATGAATTTGATCGACAACATTTCGGGCGGCAAGGTTTCCGCCGCAGGGGAAGAGGATCCCTCCGCGCAAGCGGTGAACGGTTTGATCTCCGGCGTGATCCGCTTGCTGGTCTCGGAAGAAAACGGTCTTTTGATCTCGACGGACGGCGGGGCGCTGCAACTGGCGCTTGCGCTTATCAATGAAGATCTCGGCGCGCTCTTCCCGCCCACGGACGGCGTCAGAGTGTCCGTCGGCGAAGACGGTCTTTCCGTCAGCCTCGTATTTAATGAGAATTCCAAGCTCACCGTGGAGATCGCGGATGCGGAATTGTTCTTTGACAAGTCCTTTGCGCAAGTGGATTCTTTGCGCGATAAGATCGTCGGTTCGGACGGGATCGTGACCAACGCGTCGCCGATGTCCGAAGCCGGCGCCTTCCGTTTGAAGGGCGAGATCAGCGTGGAAGCCAACACCGGCGTTACGACGGATGAAAACGGCAATCCCGTCGAGGAATACGTCGCCTCCACCGAAGGCGGCTATCTCGGCGCGTTGAACTTCCTTTTGAAGTCCGACGCCGCACACCACGTCAATTACTCGGTCTCCGCGGACGTTTCCGTCAGCGGACTCAATACGGACGACCTCCGTTTGACCGGCTTTAATATGGACGCCGTCAAAGATCTGATCGGCAAGGCGCTCGAAGGCGTCAAGTTGCAGGCGACTCTTATCGTCCGCGATCACAACGACCAAGACGAAAACGGCAACGATAAGGTCGTGCTTGCCGTTTACTACACCTTTGACCAAAAGGATACCGTTTATATCGTCGTCCCCGCCTTTGACCTGCGTTTGAAGATGGAGGACGTTCTCCCGCTGGAAAGCATCCTTGAAAGGCTGATCGGCAAGAGGACGGACGAGGGCGTTTCCGCTGCGGAAGACGAGGGCTCGTCGGTCGGCGGATTTGCCGTCAAAGACATCTTGAAATTGGTGGATAAGATCGCTTTGTCGAATGAAAAACTTGCGATCGATCTTTCTTCGCAGATCTTGTCCAGAGTGCTGTTGATGGCGGGTATCGAGATCACCCTTCCGGAGATCTATACCACCGTCACTTTGGGTAAGCTTGCCGCCGCCGACGGTACGGTCGGCAACGGACTCGGCATCAAAGTCGTTTCCGCTTTGATCCCGCAGTTCAACGCGGATATCCGTCTTGGCGATCTTGATATTTATATGGAACAAGACGCATCCGATCTGCTGGCTCCCGTCGCGGACGTCTTTGGCAGAATGGACACCTATTCCACCATCGACTCTTTGCAAGCCAAGGTGGAATTCGAAGCCGATCTCTCCTACGGCTTGGGTGAAAACCAAAGCAACGCGGACGGCAACGCTTGGGCGTTTGAATCTTTGCTCAACGGACTCAACGTGGGCATCGGCATCATCGATTCTTTGAAAGGGCACTACAAATTGACCGTCAGCGCCACCGTCAACATCGCGGAGGGCTTCGAGAGCCTCTACGGCTTGGAGATCTACATCGTCCTTTATTCCGTCACCGAAAGAGAAAACGGAACGGAAGCGTACAATAAGCAATTCAGCGTATATTACGGCAAAGGCGTATTGGGCTTGAACTTCGAGCCGCTCCTTGGGGTGGAACCCTTTGAATTGGAGCTTGACCTCGGCGCGATGATCTCGGGCGGCGGCGTAGCTTCCGCGGAAGAAGGTGAAGGCGGCGAGAGCGCTTCGCAAGGCATCGATATCGTCAGGATCATCGAGAGCCTTTCCGGCGTGATCAAACTTTACGTTAAGGAAAAATCCGCCGTTTTGAACCTCAGCGGTACGGTTTTGCACACCGCGCTCGTCGCGCTTGGGTACGATAATTACTTCCCGATCACGGCGGAGGGCGTCACCAACCTTAACACCGAAAAAGCAAACGCGCTTGCGGAGGGCGACTATACCGTCTTCGTCACCTACGACGATCACGACTCGGAATCCTTCGTCTATCATCACACCTATCTCAGAGAGTTGTTGTTCGTCGATCTGAAAGATTGCGAAGTTTCCGCCATTCGTTACGAAGGGCAGGGACGCAGCGGCGTGTTCTATAACGAAACGGAATGGAGCGCCTTGTTTGATCTCAACGCGGCGGCGGGCACCATCACTTGGGCAAAGGGCGCCGCTTTCGAGGCGTTGCCGCTTGGCAGTTACGATATCACCGTCGTAAAGACGGGCGGGAAGGCTTCTTCCGCCTTTAAGATGGAAAAGAAGATCTCTTCCTACACCTACAAAAACGGCTTGCATTTGACGGGTCACGCCGTGCAACAGATCGAGATCAAAAAGGGCGACGCGCTCTTAAAGACCTTGGTGCCCACGGCGGATCAACTTTCGGGTGAAAAGGAATTGATCGGCGACTACTTTGCGATCAACGCTTACGGCGGACTTATCGACCTTGAATTCGGCGAAGGTATCCGCGCAAAAGTGCGTTTGAAGGACGATACCTATTTGCAGATATCTTTGACCGATATCGCTATCGATATGGCGGGCGGTACGGTGGAAAGAAAGGATAAGAACGGCGAGGTGGAAAACTACACCGACAACATTAAGTCGGTTTATTTGGATTTCTCCGTCGATCTTGCGGCTTTTGCGGCGCAAGGATATAAGCTTGACCTCGACGAGACCATCGGCGGTATGTTGGAAGGCGTTTTGGGTGGTTTGTTTGAAGGCAGAGATATCAACTTCTATGCCGAAAAAGCCATCGAGCTCAACTACAGATTGGACGTGCAGGCAAGCGTCAAGATCCAAGGCAAAACCATCGATCTTGCGCATAGCGAGTTTGCCGTGACGATCGTGGATCCGCACGACAGAAACGACGATTACGACGACGAGGAAGTTCTTACCGTCTATTATGTCGGTACGCAGACGCCCGGCGGCGCGCTGTACGTCAGCGTTCCGCTCTTCGACCTGAAGCTCAAAGTGGACGAGATCGACTTTGTGAAAAAGATCAACGAGATCAGCCCCTTCGTGGAAAAGGACGACGTTTCGGCGGCAGAAGAGGGCGAGGTAAAAGCGCCCACCGTGGCGGAGACCATTGCATCCATTCTCCTCGGCGTCAACCTCTACGATACCTATCTTGACGACAGCGCACCCTATTCGGCGGGTCGTTTCTACGGCATCCAAGCGTTGTTTGCCGAGCAGGCGTTCAACGTCCTTTTGAAGCTTGCGGGCTTCAGCAGGTTCACTTTGCCGGAATTGAAGGATTCCACCTTGTCGCTTTATATCGATAAGAACGAAAGCAAGTTTATCGAAGCGTATCTTGAATTCAACACGACCAAGGTGTCTTCCGTCACTTTGACGATCAATCAACCCGAGATCTCTCTCAACAAGAAGATGAACTACAAGAATAATCTCGGTACGTTCGTCAGCATTTCCGAGGCGGGCTCCTTGACCCTTGATCTGTCGGCGAGCTTTACGGTGGACAGCGATAAGGAAAACAACATCAACGTTTCCTCTCTCGTCAACTTGTTGGTGAACGGGGCGGAAAACGATTCTTTGATCGTCAAGACCGATCGCTCTACGGCGGTCTATACCTTTACGGCGTCCCTTAACTTCTCCTTGCAGGGCGTGACCGAATCGTTGTTCGGCGATGAAGAGGGCGGGTTGTCCCTCAATCAAATGCTTCGCTCCATGCTGAAAAACCTCTATGCGCACGTCACGGTCGATCGTGCGGTGGACGGCAACGAAGCAAGGCTCGTCGAAGCGTATTTCTACAACAACTGTTTGTATTTGGATCTTTCCTCCATCGGCTTGCCGAAGGCGGCGCTTCCGATGAATCTTGCGGATCTCGTCCCCGATGACGAAGAAGGCCCCGCGGCGGCGGAAGAAAGCGTGCTTTCTTGCGGTTGCAACAACGAAACCTGCTTGGCGCACGCTTCAAATATCCACGATCCCACGCATCCGTGTAGGGACGAATACGGCATCCCCTATTCCGGTTGCAGATGCCGCTACTGCGATCCCGAATACGACGACTCTTTCAATATTTATTACACCGCGCGCGGGATCCTTGCCAAGATGGAGACCGAAATGTTTGCGGCGGCTTTGAACGCCCTCGGCATCGACGCGACGCTTGACGTCAGTTTGAACGCGCGCTTGCATATGGATGAAGGCTTCTCCGCCACCGTTGTCTTCCACGGCGTGGACGATACGGCGGCGCCGGCGCATACGTCGGTGACACTTGCCATCGCAAAACCCAAGATCGTCCTCGGCGGTGTAATCGAGCAAATGTTGGAAGACACCTCCGACTTCGGATATTTGAACAACCTTGAAAACATCAGCGTGGAATTCACGATCGAATTGAAATCCTTGATCAATAAGACTTCCACGGCGGGTCGATACAATTTGGACGGTTTCATTGCCGATCTGTTCAGTTACGGCATCGGCGCGGGCGGTCGTCCCGGTCTGCCGGTTACGTTGACCGACGATATCGTCGGCAATATGGTCTTGTACGTTGCGGCAAACCTTGATCTTCGCGACGTCAATCGTTCCGAGATCCTTCTTCGCGTATATAACCGCAAGGACGGGCAGGAGGACGAGTGGATCACCATCTTCTACGGCGGCGAATACGACTTGATCGTCTATCTCCCGATCGTGGACGAAAAGTTCAATATGACCTTCAACGTCAACCTTGCCAAGTTCCTCGGAGAAGATACGACCGATATGATCCAAAATCTGCCGAAGACCGTTTCCGACGCTATTTACGGCGCGATCGGCGTGAACTCGGTGGCGGCGGCAGGGGAAGAAAGCGAAAGCTCCGGCGGCATCATCGGGCTTGCCTTCTCGGTCATCGACAATTTGTACTTTGCTTCTACCGGCAAGATCGCTTTGAACACCATCGGCAAGGTGGTGGAAAAGTTCTCCGAGTATATGCTCGGCAGTACCGTCACTTTGGGCGATATGCAGTATCTGCAACTGTACGCCGACCTCTTAAAGAAGGATATCGGTATCGAAACCAAGATCAAAAACGGTTCCGAAGCTCCCGAAAACAGCTTCTCCATCGCGATCAAGGATTATTCCTTCCGATTGGTCAAAAAGACCATCGACTTCGATAAGTCGCAGTACAACACCTTGGAAGACTACGAATTCCTGTACGTCAAGGCGGCAGGCAAGATCGAATACGATCTGCCCGACGGCGTTTACGACTTCGGCGGCTTGATCAAGAGCATCGTGGACGCGGCGGAGATCCCCGTTTCCTTTGAGGG